>UQSK01000002.1 GCA_900543605.1 uncultured Collinsella sp. | reverse complement strand
ATTGTCGCAGCCCCGACCCGCGGTCACGAGCGGGGGCTCCTGTCGTTTCCGTGCCTTCGGATTGGGTCATAGTGTCTGACATTGCCGCAGCATCAGCGTTTACATTGTTGCGCTAGATTAATTTAGTACTCTCAAGCTTTTCGATGATCCAGTCGTTGGCTTTGATGACTGGGCGACGGAAGACCACGCCCAGGGCCAGCGACGGAATCAGATAACTCGCCAGAATGCCTAGCTCAATCCAGTACTCCATATGGTAGGCACCGGCCATGGCGGCATGCATGGCGTTGATGCCGTGGGTGAACGGCAGGAACGGATAGATCGCCTGGAACACGGGGCCGGTCATCTCGATGGGGAACGTGCCGCCCGAACCACCGACCTGCATAACCAACAGCACGACAGCGAGTGCCTTACCGATATCGCCAAACGAAACCGTAAGCGTGTAGACGATATTGGAGAACACGAGACTCGCGACCCAGCCCGCCAGCACAAACTGCAATGGGTTATCGCACTGGATGCCAAAGAACAGGATGTCGCCCGCACACACGAGCGTTGCCTGCAGCAGGGCCAAACCGCCAAAGAACAGGTAGCGACCCAGGTAGATCTCGTGCAAGCGCACGGGGATGAGCTCGTTGATAAGCTCATCGTCGACCGAAACCTTCATCATGGCCGCCAGCACGATCGAGCCCACCCACAGCGACAGAATCGTGTAGAACGGCGCCATGGCCGAACCGTAGTTGCGGATCGGATAGACCGGCTTGCGGTCGAGCGCGACGGGACCGGAAAGCGACGCGGCCAAACCATCGGGGTCGTTGCCGATCATCGTCTTGATCGTGGCCAGATCGTCCGACATAAGGGCACCATCGAGCTCGTCCTTGAAAGCGCTAATCTTGTCCGACGCCTCGCCCAGCTGATCAGAAGCCTTGTTGACCAGCTTTGCAGCCTTGGAGAGGCCCTTTGCCAGCGAACCGGATGCGTCGGTCAGGCCGTCTACGGCGCTATCCAGATCGCCCGAGATGCTGTTCAGCGAGTCCAGAATGCCCGAAACCGTCTTCTTGAGCTCCTTGGCCTTAACCGAGAACGTGGAATCATAGTCGGACTTGGCACCCGAGATACCCGCCTTGGCATCGGCGATGGCCTGGTCGACCTCGGCACGAGTGCTGTTGACCTCTGCCATGCTGTCAGAAAGGGACTTAGCGGTTGCCGTCAGGTCCTTGGCGTTGTTGCGATACTCCACCGCGATCCTGCCCAGCGATGTTGCCACAGATCTGAGGCTCTCCTGGAGCTTTTCGTTACTCACCTGCTCGGCAAGGCTGCGGAGCTGGTCGGCCGTGGCATCGATATCGTCGGCACGCGCATTGAGGGCCGCAGCGGCATCGTTGAGTTGGGACACCGTAAGGTCGACATGCTGGTTCGCGGCATCGAACGCCTTCGCGAGCTCGGCAGACACATTGTCGAACGAACCCGCACTTCCATCGATCGCGGCATCGATGGCATCGTTTGCCGCCTTAAGCGCTTCTTTGGAATCATCGATACCGCTTTTGGCATGTTCCATGAGCTGCTTTGTCGACTCATCGACGGCACCGGTCTGCTTGAGCATGCCGCTCGCCGACGTCAGCGAATCGGACGTGGAGCTCAAAATGCCCGCAAGCGATGTTGCGCTGGCCTGAACGTCTCGCAGGTCCTCAATCGAATCGCCAAGCGTCGAGGACAGGTTGGCGATAAAGTTGCTGACCTGGTCGGTGCTCATGTAATCGAGCAGGCTGGACACCGTCTTAAGACCGATGGTCGTGATGGTCTTGGTAAAGGTCTCGTTAACCTGACTCTGAACGGCGCTCGAGCCCTTCTCGGTCACGATCTGCGCGATGGCGTTGGCCTTCTGATTCTCGTAGAACTCGATATCGGCATGCTTCACGTCGGTCGAAAAGAGCGTCATCATATCGGCACTAAACGTCTTAGGGATAACGACAGCCGCATAGTATGCGCCCGATTTGACGCCCTCGATGGCCTTTTCTCGATTGTTGAGTACAACCCAATCGAAGCTCTCGTTGCCGCGCAGGGTGGCGGTCACGTTTTCACCCACGTTGACCTCAACGGGGATCAGATCGCTCTCGTAACCCTCATCGGTGTTGACCACGGCGATCTTAAGATTGCCGGTGTTGCCGTACGGGTCCCAGCTGCCGGCGATGTTAAACCACGCGTACAGGCACGGTACGATAACGAGGCCCATCACGACAACCAAGCCAATTACGGAGCGAGACACATTTTGGACATCGCGCTTAAACAGATGCAGGATGTTCTTCATTTATGCCTCACCTCCTTTGGAGTGCTTGCCAAGCGGAGTGGTATCTCCATCGTTTATGGCTGTGCTGTCGCTGTCCTGAGATTTATGGTTCGAGCCTATATGCGGCAAGCGGCCCGTGGACTGATCGCCGCTCTTGGCACCACGCTCGCTGGCGTTGAGGCCAAACATGTAGCGAGCGGCAGGGATCGCCGCTGTGTGCTCGCGCATCTCGCGGCGCAGGTCCTCGTCCGAAAGCGCCGAGATACGCATCTGGGTGTTGAGGCTCGATCGGATGTACTCGATATTAATAAGCCAGCCGCAAATGGCGATGACCGAGATAATCCAGATGACCAGCAGGATGATCTTGCCGTTGTTGTCGATGTCAAGGACCGTCGAAAGCACAAAGAGCAACACCTGAACGCCCACCACGGCAGCAAAGCCGCCCTTGATGTAGTACGGATAACGGTGCTCAAAAGTCACCGCATGGTCGAGCAGCTCGCGACGGTACGAATCGGAATCGAGCATGACACGCATGGCCGTGCGCAGCGAGTAGCGCTGGCGCGGCAGGTCATTGGACTCGCAGATCATCATACCGGTCGTGGAAAGCTGCTTATCAAAGAGCAGGTTAAGGTTGAGCAGCAGCGGACGAAGCTGCAACCCGATAAAGAGCGCCACGATCAGAAACACGCCCAGGATGCACAGGTTAAACAGGTAGTTAAACGAGTACATGCCGCCGACCGTCTCGCGCAGCAGATTGATGCCGTAGGTAAAGGGCAGCAGTGGGTGCAGCCACTGGAAGAAGCCAGGCATCATCTCGATGGGGTACATGCCCGATGAACCCGGAATCTGCACGATAACCAGAATGACGCCGATTGCCTTGCCGATGTGCTTAAACGTAGTGGACAGCGCGTAAATGATGTTGACATACGTAAACGAGATGGCGATGCCGCCCAGCACGAACAGCAGCGGGTTGACGCACTGTACGCCAATGACCAGATCACCCACCGTAACGATGATGGCCTGCAACGCGCCCAGGATCACCATGAGCAACCAGCGGCCAAAGTAGCCTTGGCGCGCGGTAAAACTGCCGATGCCTTCGCGGTCGACCTCGAGCTTGTAGATGGCGATGAGCACGTAGCCGCCCACCCACAGCGCCAGATTGGTATAGAACGGGGCGATGCCCGAACCAAAGCTCTTGACCGGGTAAATTGACTTTGAGGTCAGTTCGACCGGAGATGCCATGAAGTCTGCAACGTCATCGACGTCGACGCCCATCAGGTCGGCCAGCTCGCCCATGGACTCAGAGGTCTGTAGCGCCGCGATGTCGTTGGCGGCGGTTGCAAGCTTGTCCTGGACCTTGGCAAGCGAGGCATCGGTCTGGGACAGCGTGGTCTTGGCCTGGCCGAGCGTAGCGTTAAGCTGCGAAAGCGTACCGCGCGCGCTTGCAATCGTGGGCGTGAGGCCAGATACAATTCCCGTCAGATCACCCGAGACGGCAGCAAAGGAATCGAGCGCGCTTGAGGCCTTCGGCAGCGCGTTTTGGCCCAGGCTTGTTTGGGCTTGGCCAAGGTTGGTCGCACCGGTATGAATTGCGTTATTGATAGCGTCACTGGCACCCGAAACAGCCGCTGCGTCATTCGCCATGGCGCTCGACTGCGCGGACAGACCGTCCTTGATGCTCTGAAGCTTTTCATTCTGCTCTCGAAGCAAATCGATGGTCGATACAATGCGCGCGTCAATTTCCTCGGAACCTGTCGACGTGTCATTGGCGAGAATCTCCAAGTGCCCGATAACGGCCTTATTGTGGTCGATCGTCGCTTGAAGAGACTCGAGCGAGTTGTCGATACGGGTGGTCGTAGATGTGACCGCGCCCGTCAGCTTGCCGATGGCAGCGTTCGCAGAGGCCGACGTCTTGGTGAGCGCAAGGCTGCCTTCCGAGAGCGCCTTGGAGAGCGAGGTGATGGAGTTGCCCGCCGTGGTGCGAGCTTCGCTCAGCAGGTCGTTGCCCTGGGAGATCGCCTGCGTCAGCGACGGTGCCTGGCCTTGCAAGCCGGCAAGTGCCGCATCAGCCGAGGCGATAGCGCCACTCGTCTTATCGATGGCGGCATTCATATCGCCAATCGAATCGCACACCTCGCCCAAGGTGTCGGACGCCTCGGACACCGAACTTGCCAGCGAGTCCTGAGTCTGGGTTGCCTTGTCCTTTAAATCGACACCGGCATCCTTGGCGATACCGGCAACAGTCTTGCCTACCGTAGAGACAAATTCCGAGTTGATCTGCTCCTCGATGGTGTTTGCACCGGTATCGGTAACCTTGGGCGCAATGGCGCTCTTCTTCTCATTGACGTAGTACGTGAGCTTGGGCTGATGGTAGTTGCCGTCGAGCATCGAAACCAGGTTATCCGAGAAGTTCTTGGGAATCACGATAGCGGCATAGTACTCGCCGCTCTCGACGCCCTCCTTGGCATCGGCCGTCGAGTCGACGAACGTCCAGCCCAACTGATGATTCTCCTTGAGCTGGTCGACCACTTTGTCGCCAGCGTTGAGCTCACCCACCAAGTCGTTTTGGGTGCCTCGATCGTTGTTGGCGATAGCAATCTTGATGCCTTGGGTGTTTCCATACGGATCCCAGTTTGCCACGATGTTATACCAGGCATACAGCGAGGGAATAACGCACACGCCTAGGGTAACCACCAGGGCGACGGGGTTCACAAGCAGTCGCTTAATGTCGCGCTTAAATATCGCAAAGGACACCTTTGCATTGGATAGTTTGCTGCCGAGACTCACGCTTGGACCATCCATCCTGTCGTTAAATCGAATCGTACTATCGACAACCATTGTAGTAGGCGCTTTAACGTCTCAAAGCACAATGGTGTTGAGTTTTGCGGGTAGCAATATACTACGAAGATGAGTTAACGTACAGATGTACAGTATCCTAAATTTCAGCAGGTCACAAAACCACAACCCGCACAAATAAATGATCCCTTGGGGACGAAGGGATCATTCAAAAGGAAACGAGAGTGGAAAATCTCCCACTTCAAGCCCGCATTCGAGCCAAAAGTGGGAGATTATCCACTCTCGTTCTAATCTAGTTACGGTGCCGTATCCCCGAACTACATCAAGTTGCAGACAGCTGCCGCGAAGGCAACGGGGTCCTCGGGCAAAATGCCCTCGACCAGCAGGGCCTGATCGTAGAGCAGACCGGAGTACTGCTTGATCTTGTCGGCGTCGCCTGCCTTCTGGGCAGCGACAAGCTTGGCAAAGACCGGGTGCTTGGCGTTGAGCTCGAGCACGCGCTGGCTCTTGGGCATACCATCGGGCGCTCCCTCGGGACCCTTCTGGAGCACCTTCTCCATCTCGAGCGAAAGCGGGCCCTCGGTGGTGATGCACGCGGGAGCATCGGTCAGGCGCGCAGAGACGGCGACCTTCTCGACCTTGTCGCCGAGCGCCTCCTTCATGGCGCTAAAGAGGTCCTCGTTCTCCTTGGTGGCGTCCTCGGCCTCCTTCTTTTCGTCCTCGGTCGCCAGGTCAAGATCACCGGTCGCGACGTTCTTGAGCTCCAGATGACGATCCTCGACCTCGGGCTCGGCACCGTCGGCCACAGCCTTCTCGGCAGCCTCGCGGGCAGCGTCGTCCTCGTAAATCTTGGGCATATCGGCGGCAATGTACTCACGCATGGCCTGGAAGGTGAACTCATCCACATCCTGCGTCAGTAGCAGCACGTCATAGCCGCGGTCGAGCACGCCCTTTACCACGGGCATCTTGGCCAAGCGCTCACGCGAGTCGCCGGCGGCGTAGTAGATGGCCTTCTGATCCTCGGGCATGCCCTTGGCATACTCGGCTAGGGTAATCATCTTCTGCTCCTTGGCAGACCAGAACAGCAGCAGGTCGGCGAGCTCATCGGCCTTCATGCCATAGCTCGAGTAGATGCCGTACTTAAGGCCGCGGCCAAAGTTCTCAAAGAACTTCTCGTAGGCCTCGCGGTCGTTGTCACGCATATCCTCAAGGTCAGCGGTGATCTTCTTTTCCACACGCTTGGCGATGGCCTTGAGCTGACGGTTCTGCTGCAGCGTCTCACGCGAGATGTTGAGCGACACGTCGGCGGAATCCACGACACCGCGCACAAAGTTGTAGTAGTCGGGCAGCAGGTCGTCGCATTTCTCCATAATCAGCACGTTGGAGCTGTAGAGCGCCAGACCCTTCTCGTAGTCCTTGCTGTACAGATCGAACGGGGCGCGACCCGGCACAAACAGCAGGGCGTCGTACTCGAGCGTGCCCTCGGCGTGGAAGCTGATGGTGCGCGCAGGATTATCAAAGTCGTGGAACGTAGACTTGTAGAACTCGTCGTAGTCCTTCTGCTCAACATCGGAGCTGCGCTTTTTCCAAATCGGCGTCATGGAGTTGATGGTCTCGAGCTCCTGGTAGTCCTCATACTCGGGCTTGTAATCGTCGCCGGCGTCCTCGGGCTTGGGTTTCTGGCGGCTCTTGGACACCATCATCCGAATCGGGTAGCGCACATAGTTGCTGTACTGCTGAATCAGGCTCTTGAGGCCCCACTCGGTCAGGAAGCGATCGTAGGTCTCGGCCTCGCCATCGGCGTCGAGCTTCTCGTTCTCACGCAGCGTCAGAATGACATCGGTACCGTGCTCGGCGCGCTCGCCATCCTCGATGGTGTAGCCCTCAAGACCGTCCGACTCCCACACATGGGCGACATCCTCGCCATAGGCGCGGCTCACGACCTTCACATGGCTGGCGACCATAAAGGCCGAGTAGAAGCCCACGCCAAACTGGCCGATGATGTCGACATCCGAACCCTGCTGCTCGGCGTTCTCGGTCTTAAACTCCTCGGAGCCGGAATGGGCGATGGTGCCCAAGTTGCGCTCGAGCTCCTCGGCGGTCATGCCAATGCCGTTATCCGAGATCGTGATGGTGCGGGCATCCTTGTCGAAAGAGACGCGGATGGCAAGGTCACCTTGGTCGAGCTTAACGCTCGGATCCTGCAGGCTCTTAAAGTTGAGCTTGTCGACGGCGTCGCTCGCGTTAGAGATAAGCTCGCGCAGGAAGATTTCCTTATTGGTGTAGATGGAGTTGATCATGAGGTCGAGCAGTTTTTTGCTCTCGGTCTTAAATTGACGCATGTGCAGTCCTTTCGCGCTACCCCCGTCCGCAAAAACGGCCCGGTTGCCCGAGCCGCATCGCAGACCTGCTATGTTCAGACTTAGATTTTATAACCCATTAGCGCGCATATATACATACGGAATCGAAAAACTGTATGTCCAAACGCTCCGATGCGCCAATTGCCAAGGAGTGCCCCCCCTGGCGGCAGAAAAGGAACGTCCCTATCTGCCATCTACGCGCTTGGGCATCCAGGCATGGGGTTGGCCCTCGTCTTCGTAATCTACCGGGGCAATTTGCGTGTAGCCCGCCTTTACATAGAGCGGCAGCACGTATTCCTGTGCATGCAGCTTAATAAGCTTTGCGCCGGCATCGCGTGCACACGCATCACTGGCCTCGACGATCGCACTCGCCAATCCGCGACGACGCATAGCCGGCAGCACTGCGACGCGCCCCATAATGTAGGTCTCCCCCGCCGCAACGCCTTCGTCCATGTCGCATGCCGGCAACACCGGGGCCTCTGCGTCAGCCACGCGCTCAAGCTCTTCGGGAAACACGCGCGAGCAACCGGCAAGCTCGCCGTCTACATAGAGCGTCACATGAATGCAGTTCGGATCCTCGTCGATAGCGTCGAACTCATTCTCGTAGCCCTGCTCGTCCATAAAAACGACGCGGCGCACCAACGCCGCGTCATCAAAGCATCCCGTCTTAAGTTGAATATCCATGGCTGCCCCTTCATTCAATGCGAACGTTAGGGACAGATTTTAGCGAAAATGAGCTCCGCGCACGCTAAACTTCGCGCGAGCCTTCGCCAGGCAATCGTAATGACCCACGTTATGGGCATCGCTCGCGATGAAGCTGTACAGGTTCTGATCGAACAGGCGCTGTGCCGGCTTTTTCTCGCGACCAAAGCGACCGCCGGCAATAAAGTCCGCCGAAGCCTGCAGCTTGCAGCCCATATCGACCAGGCGCTCCGCCACGCTTACATCCTTTTGAACCGCACGATAGCGCTCAGGATGAGCGATGATCACCTGGTAGCCACGGCACTGCAAATCGTAAATCGTGTTCTCGTACTCTCTAAACGCATACGCATCGGCATGCGTCGAA
Source organism: uncultured Collinsella sp. (assembly GCA_900543605.1). GTDB lineage: Bacteria > Actinomycetota > Coriobacteriia > Coriobacteriales > Coriobacteriaceae > Collinsella. Next base: position 105,626 of record UQSK01000002.1, on the reverse strand, counting down.
AGCTCGAGCAGAAACTCGTTGGTTCCATCGAAATGCAAGTGCTCCGCGGCATCGATACCAAGCTCAACGAGCTTTCGATGGTTGACCTCGAAGCCCATCTGGAGCGGAAAACCGTCAGCGTTATCACGCAGCAGCTCAAAGGCATCCCACATCTTGTCGTAATCAAAATAGGGATCACGGCAGTGAGGAGTGCAAACGATTCTGGTTACACCGGCCCGCTTGGCAGCCTCGAGCATCGCCAAGCTCTCATCGAGATCGGCGGCGCCGTCGTCTACACCCGGCAAGATATGGCAATGAATGTCACGCATAGGTCAGCCTTAATCAACTAAACGTTTGCTCGGTTGGTGAAGATGCCCTTTTTGGAAGTCCCCTGATCGTCGGAGCCCTTCTTCACCTTCTTACCGTCCTTGGTGTAGTAGGAGTAGTAGTACTCGCTGGTCTCGGTCTCGCAGTAGTTCATAACGGTACCAATGAGCTTGACCTTCTCGGACTTCTTAAGCTGACCGATGGCGTTGAGCGCCTCCTCGCGCTTGGTGAAATCCTCACGCACGACAAAAAGCGCACCGTCGGTCAGACTTGCGATCTCGGCAGCATCGATGAAGGTGCCGACCGGGGGAGCATCAAAGATGACGTACTGGAACTTGGCGGACAGTGCCTTTACCAGCTTGGCAAAGCGGTGAGAGACGATGATGTCGGCAGGATTGGGAATATGCGGCTCGGCATCGAGGAAGTAGAAGTTCTTCTGACCCGTCTCGACAATCGCCTGGTCAATAGAAACCTGCTCGGAAAGGACTGCATAGAGTCCGCCGCGGGAGCGGACGCCGAGCATATCGGCAAGGGACCTGCGACGCATATCAGCCTCGACCAGCAGGACGCTCTTGCCGCTGGTGGCGATAGCCTGGGCAAGGTTGATGGAAACCGTAGACTTGCCCTCGTTGGGAATCGAGGACGTAACGGTGATGGTGCGAATGGGGTCGTCCACGCTCGCAAAGCGGATGTTGGCCAGAAGGGTCTTGGCGGCATTCTGTACAACGAGCTTATCGGTGTTCTTTGCCTTAGCCATGCCTATTTACCACCTTTCATAGCCGGAATTCGGCCAACAACGGGAATGCCCAGGAGCTCTTCCGCCTCTTCGGCACCGCGGATGCGGGTATTGAGCATGTCTGCCAAAACGACATAGGCGACTGCGATAAAGATACCGGCGAGGAACGCGACGGCAATATACAGCGTGCGCTTGGGGCCGCTGGGGGCTTCGGGGGTCTTAGCCTCGTCGATAACGTTGATGCTCTGGGCAGCGCCGACGTTCTGAGCGACCGTACTCACCGAGCTAGCTATGGCCTTTGCGACCTCAGCCGTCTCCTTGGCATCGGTGCCGGTAACCGAAAGCGTAATGACACGCGTGGTGGTCTCGGAGGAAACAGACACCTTGTAGTCATCCAGATCGGTGAGGCCCAGTTCCTTGGCGGCGCCGCTCTTAACGCTATCGCTATCCAGCAGCGTGGCGATATCGTTGGAAAGCATCTGGCTCGCCGAGAGATCGTTGTAGCTCATCTGGCCGCTATCGTCGGTCTTGGCGAGAATGTACATGCTCGTCGTCGCGGTATAGGTGTTGTCCATCGCGGCGAAGGACACGATGCCCATGGCGATCGCGCAGACCACCGGAAGGGTGATGACCAGCTTGAGGTGCTTCTTCAGCAGCTGGAACAGTTCGAGAAGGGTCATGCAGCTTGCCTTTCATTTCCCCAGTTCGGATTGACAAAACTGTCCGTATGTTATCGCATCTTTTTACCGAGACCAAACTCTATACATAAGAAACAGGCTCTCCTGTAAAAATGTCGGAAGCAATCGTAAAATTGCACAACAACGCCGCACCCGAAAGTCAAATGCGGCGTCTACATCAATACCTATGTTGTATCGCTATGCGAATGGCTCGTCCTGCTGTATGGGAAACGTCACCGTAATGGTGGTTCCCACGCCCAACTCGCTCGACAGATCGAGCGTGGCGTGATGATACAGGGCCGCATGCTTGACAATGGCAAGCCCCAGACCGGTTCCGCCGCGCGCCTTGGACCTACTCTTGTCCACGCGATAGAACCGCTCAAATACCTTGCCCTGTTCTTCAGGCGCGATACCGATTCCCGTGTCGGCGACCGCAAGGAACGGATGGCCTTCGTCGTTGGTGCCGCACTGCAGCGTAACCGTACCGCCGGGTCGATTGTAGCGGATGGCGTTGCTTGCCAGATTATAGATGAGCTCGTCAATCAAGCGCGACACGCCCTCGATGACCACAGGCTTGGTCTCATGACTTATCGTCACATTCGCCTGACGGGCGACCTGTTCAAGACGCTGCTCGACCGCGTAGATGGCACGCGAGAGCTCAATAGGCTCCGTGGACCCAATGGGCACCGCCTCGCCCTCAGCTGCACGCTCGGCCTCGTCCAAGTTAGACAGCGTAAGGATATCGTTGACAAGCGCTGCCAAGCGGCCCGCCTCACGATAGATGCGACCGCCAAAGTTGCGCAGGTCGCCCTCGCCCTCGACCATGCCGTTTGCGATGAGCTCGGCATAGCCCGAAATCGCCGTAAGCGGCGTCTTGAGCTCATGGGTGATATTCGCCGTGAACTCGCGGCGCATACGGTCGTTGTCCGCCAGCACCGCCATTTGGCGCTTGAGCTCCTGGCGCTGCGACTCAATACGCTCAAGCATGGGGACCATCTCGGCATAGGCGTGCTCATAGCTACGGCGTGGGTGGTCCAAATCCACCTCTTGCAAAGGCGCGATGATGGCACGGGACTCGCGGCGCGCCATAAAAAACGAGAGTACCGCACCCGCTGCTGCGATAAGCAGCATCGGCGCCACCATCGACAGCAAAATCGCCGCAACGCCAGGCTGGGCCTGCGCCAAGCGGACAACCTGGCCGTTATCAAGGGCGACGGCGCGATACAGCATAATCTCGTCGAGCGTAGAGCTTGCGCGCTCCGCGGAACCCGAACCACTCTCAAAGGCCTCGATGACCTCGGGGCGATCGCCATGGTTGGGCAGTGTGGAAGGCGACGCCTCGTTGTCGTAGGCAACCGATCCATCCTTGTTAATCAGCGTGATGCGCAAGTCCTCTCGATCGAGGCTACGCAAGAACGGGATGGGCTCCTGCTGCTCGTCGAGGGCGGCAGCAATGAGCTCGGTTTCTTGCGCCAGGTTGGCACTCGTGGCATCCGCCAAGGTGTTTTGCACAAAGAACGCACCCAGCACCGTAAACGCCACGATAACCGCCATGGCGCAGACAAAGATCGTCACAAAAACGCGGTGCGACAGCGTATGTTTTCCCTGGGGGGCGAAGACCACGGGTTACTCCTCCGATGCGGTGGCCGCGGTGTCGTCACCTTCGGCACCATCACCGGCAGAAGGCTCGGCCAAGCGGTAGCCCACGCCGCGCACGGTCTCGATGGCGCTGGCATGCTCGCCCAGTTTTTGGCGAAGCGTCTGCACGTGCACGTCAACGGTGCGCGAACCGCCGTCGAAGTCCCAGCCCCACACGCTCTGCAGCAACGACTCGCGGGTAAAGACCACGCCGGGCTTGCGCATGAGGTACTCGAGCAGGTCGAACTCGCGCAGGGTGAGCTTAAGCGACTCGCCGGCAACAGTCACCTCACGATGGCTGGGCGAGAGCACGATGTCGCCCACGCTGAGCACATCGCTTGCCTGTTTGACCATGCCGCCGCGACGCAGCAGTGCGCGGCAGCGGCTGGCGAGCTCCATGAGCGAAAACGGCTTAGTCAGGTAATCGTCGGCACCGCCATCGAGCGCCATCACCTTGTCGAGCTCGGTATCCTTGGCGGTAAGCATCATGATGGGCACCGTCGCCGTCAGGCGATCGGCACGCAGTCGACGCATAATCGCCAAGCCATCGGTATCGGGCAGCATGATGTCGAGCAGGACGGCATCGGGTACCCGTCGCGCCACGGCAGCCTTAAACTCACCGTCGCACGAAAAGCCTTCGGCCTCAATCCCCTGCTTGCGCAGCGCATAGACCGTCAAATCCCTGATGTTGTCATCGTCCTCGACGTAATAGATCATGTTGAACCCCTTTGCGGCCGGCATGACCGCATCTTAACCCTAAAGGTACCTTTACTAGATGGTATCAGCCAAAACGCCCCGTCAAATAATCCGCCGTGCGCGGATCGGTCGGATTCTTGAAGAGTTGCGCGGTGGGCGCGTGCTCCACCAGCTCACCCAGCAAAAAGAATGCGACCGAATCGGAGATACGCGCCGCCTGCTGCATATTGTGCGTAACGACCACGAGCGTGCAGGTCTCTTTGAGCTCGCAGGCCAGCTGCTCCACCACCAGCGTCGACACAGGATCGAGTGCCGAGGTCGGCTCGTCCATCAGCAGAATGTCGGGCTGCACGGCAAGTGCGCGGGCGATGCACAGGCGCTGCTGCTGGCCGCCCGAAAGACCCAGACCCGACTCTTTGAGCTTGTCCTTGGCCTCGTCCCACAGGGCGGCGCGTCGCAGGGAGTCTTCGACCAGCTCGTCGAGCACGACGCGATCGCGCACACCCATACCGCGCGGCCCATAGGCGACGTTGTCGTAGATGCTCATGGGAAACGGGTTGGGGCGCTGGAACACCATGCCCACGCGCTGGCGAAGGCGGCAGATGTCGTAGTCGCCCAGGATATCTTGACCATCGAGCGCAATCTTGCCCTCGATTCGGCAGTCCTTGATGCCGTCGTTCATGCGGTTAAAGCAGCGCAGCAACGTGGACTTTCCGCAGCCCGAAGGCCCGATGAACGAGGTAATCTGCTTGTCGCGGATCTTGATATTCACGTCCTTGAGCGCATGGTGGTCGCCATAGAACAGGTCGAGGCCCTCAACATCGATTCGCGTCGGCGAGGCGGCAAGATCCTCTGCCGTGGGGCGAGTCGCATCCCCAACCTCGCGCTCGTGCGCGGCCTCGGCCTGCGCTTTCATGAGTTCTTCAAGCTCCGTGGGCTCCACAGCCGCAGCAGCCGTCATACCGCATACCTCCACATCGATATCAATTCAGCAGTATCGATAGTAGGAATCGCGGCTCATATGCACGTGAGCGCATTGTCAAGTGTTTGTAAGGGCACGCTGGCTATGCGGCGGGCAGCTCGATGGTGAATATCGTGTGTTCGGGCGTCGATTCACATGCAACGGTACCGCCGTGCGCGCATACGATCTCCTTGGCGATGGCAAGCCCCAGTCCAGCGCCGCCGCGATTGGTCGCACGCGCCGCATCCAGGCGATAGAACTTCTCAAAGATCACCTTGAGCTTAGCCGCAGGGATGGGATCGCCCTGATTGATAAAGCGCACGCGCACGCCACCGCCGTCCCGGCGTCTGGCCTCGATCGTGATGGTCGAGCCCTCATAGCTATAGGCAATAGCGTTTTTCATGATGTTGTTGAACACGCGAGCCATTTTGTCGCCATCCACGAGCACCGTCAGGTCCTCGCGAATATCAACTTGGACTTCCTTATGCTGCTCGTTGAGGATGGGATAGAACTCGTCAGCCACCTGAGCCAGCAGCAACCCCAGATCAACATAGCCGCGCGTGAGCACGATATCGTGGAAGTCAAAGCGCGTGATATCGAAGAACTCTTCGATGAGCGTATCGAGCCGGTGCGCCTTGTCGAGCGCCACGCCCGTAAAGTGCGCACGTTGCTCAACCGGCAGCTCGGGAGCCTCTTGCAGCAGCGAAAGATAGCCCACTACGCTCGCAAGCGGGGTGCGTAGGTCATGTGCCAAGTACGTAACCAGATCGTCCTTGCGATGCGACTCGTCACGCAGAGCTTGCTGCACCTTGCGCTCACGGTCACGCACGCGGTTAAGGGCGCCCTCGACCTCCAAGAAGTCGCCGTCGATGTTGTCCCAGGTGTCGGGGTGATCGATCAGGCGATCTTGAATACGAGCGGCCAGCACACAATCGGCATGCTGCTCGCCCTGTTCGTAGCCCTGGTAGTACAGGGCTCGGCCGCACAAGAACATCACGCACGCGGCAAGCGCCAGCACAAAGCCAAGCATGTTGAATACAAAGCCGGCATCGAACAGCACCGGCCCTTCGATGCCGCCGAGCGCCATGGCGCCAATCGCCAACGTCATGGCCCACGCGGCGCCGCCAATCACCACGCAGCGGCGCACGATCTCAAATCGATCGATCAGCAAAAAGCCAACAAGCAGCACCGCCAAGATTCCGACGATGTTGTCGATGCCAATCAGCAGCAGGCTCAGCAAAAAGAGCAGCACCGTTGCAAGCGCACGGTTGTCGACGACCGACCTCACGTAATCAAAGAGCCGATCGGGTACCTCGAATGCCTGCCTATCGTCTTTTGTCATATCCACTTCCCCACCATCAAAGGCGTTATTCGATTATGTAGCCGACGCCCCAGACGTTTTTGATAAAGCGCGGCTTTTGTGCGTCGTCGCCGATCTTTTCGCGCAGGTGGCGAATGTGCACCATCACCGTATTGTTGGAGCCGGGCATAAAATCCTCGTTCCACACCGCACGGAACAGGTCCTCCACGGCCACCACGCTGCCGCGATGCTCGACCAGATACAGCAAGATTGAATACTCGGTGGGTGTGAGGCGTACCGGTGCACCGTCCACCGTCACGGAACGAGCGTCGCGGTTGATCTCCAAGCCGTCGAGCTGAATGGTCGGCGACTCGGCCGCCTGTGCACGGCTACCGTAACTGGTGTAGCGGCGAAGCTGAGCGTGCACGCGCGCGATGAGCTCCAGCGGGCGGAACGGCTTAACCACGTAATCGTCCGCGCCAAGCGAAAGGCCCTCGATCTTGTCTTGCTGGGCATCGCGCGCCGTCAGCATGATCACGGGATAGGTATGGCTGGAACGGATCGTACGCAGCAGCTCAAAGCCATCGATATCGGGCAGCATGACATCAAGCAGCGCCAGATCGAACTCCTGCTCCAAAATCGCCTTGGCAGCATCGGCCCCGCTATAGGCAATCTGGACATCAAAGCCCTCTTTTGTAAGGTAGATGCCAACCAAGTCGGCGATGGCCTTCTCGTCATCAACTACCAAAATGCGCTCGTTCATGCGTGCTCCTCTCGCGCTCCATTATGCCTGAGGCGACGCACGCCACACACAACAAGCGTGGGTGATTAAGTCGGCCTTAAGCACCCTTGTGCCCGTTCGGGTGCGGATGTGGGCCAAGCGCGCACGCGATGATCGCCGACGCCGGCAAACGATATACTCTAGTTTCAGAAGAGACCATCCCGTCGAAAGCGAAATCTGTGAAGTCCCTCACCTCTTTTGCAAAGCGCTCGGCCCAGCTTGCCGCCGGCTTTGTCTGCGCTATCGCCCTTGCCGCTGGCGCGCCCACCGTCGCCGGCGCCCAAGTGCTCACGACCGACAATGTTTGCGGCAAAACCGCCGATGCGCGCGGCATCACGGCCGAAAACCTGCCCGATATCGATGCGACCAATGCCCTCGTCATGGGCAAAGACGGCACCGTCTACTATGGGCGCGGCGCCGATGAGCAGGTCAAGATTGCCTCGATCACCAAGGTCATGACCGCAATCCTAACCGTCGAGAATTGCAAGATGGACGAGAAGGTCACGGTGAGCAACGCCGCAGTCACCGTGGGCAATTCGACCGCCGGCTTGCTCGAAGGCGACAAGCTTACCGTGGAGCAGGCGCTGCGCGGCCTGATGATTCCCTCGGGCAACGACGCCGCCATCGTGCTCGCCGAATATGTGGGCAAGAAGATCGACCCTAAGACCAAAGACGCCGAGGCCACATTTGTGAAGGCCATGAACGAGCGCGCTAAGAAGCTCGGCTGCACCGGTACGCTTTTTGAAAACCCGCATGGTCTGGACTTTGATGAGTGGGCTGGCGATATGCACTCAACCGCACACGACGTAGCGCTGATGATGCAGGAGGCCATGAAAAACGACACGATCCGCGAGGTCGTAGCGAGCGAGGATTCCTGGATCGAGGCCACGGGCGCCGACGGCACCGACCATTCGCATTCCATGGACACGCATAACTATTTGCTGGGCCAAGATGGCAACATCGGCGGCAAGACCGGCACCACCGACGACGCGGGCTATTGCTTTACGAGCGCCTACAACCGCGACGGCGACGAGATCTACACCGTCGTTTTGAACTCCACCACCACCGACCAGCGCTTTACCGATACCGCAACCCTTGCCAATTGGTACTACGGTCACAAGGCGGCGGTCGCAATCGCCAACACGCAGGAAAAGACCGCCAACGGCAACCCGCTTATGGCGCGCATCAGTCAAACCGACTGGACGGATAAGACGATCGACGCCACGCTCGCCGATCCTACGGCGCAAGCGACCGTGTTTTCCCTTGCCGGCGAGGTGACCGAAAAGGTTAGCTACGACGATCTTTCGGGCACGGTGCATGTTGGCGACAAGGTAGGCAGCGTTACGCTCAAGCAGGACGGCACCAAGGTCGCCGTCATGGACCTGGTTGCCGACGAGGAAGGCACAGGGCCGAATCCCATTGAATGGCTCCTCGTGAAGCTCGACCGCCTGGGCCGCCGCATCGACAACCGGCCACTCACGGCAGAGAGCGAGACCGTAGCCAAGGCGCCCGAGGTGTAGGGCTGGGGGAACATTACATTTGAGATTGGAGAGGCGTCCAACGGGCGCCTCTTTTTGAATACCTCTTAAACGGGATGCGTCAGAATCACCAAAGCGACATTGCTAGCCGTTTACCTTCGCTGTGTCTTTTCGGACCTTGAAAACGGGTCCACCGGGCATGCTAGTAGATCCTTTCGACCTCCTTGGTCAAGGCCCTGAAAAGGTCCCCAGCTGAGGGGTCTGCCCCAGGACACAGCGATTGCCAGGCACCCGTTTCTCCGATGGTGCCCGCACTCGTCATAACAAGATCGTCGCTCCGCCTGCGAATGGAGACACTAACGGAGCGGCCATTATGGAACCCATGGATATCGACTTTATTTATGCGCCCATCAGCTAGATAACTAATCATGACATTGATGCTGTCACCATACTCCGGCAATTCGAAGCCGTGGGAATCCATCAATAGCTTCACGTCCTGATGGTAAATGCGGGCCTCGACGACATTCTTGGGCATCTTCCCCGTCTTTGTTGGAGAGCAAAAGCTGATGCTTGGCTCCTCTTCGCTCATGCCTCGGTCAAACCTAAGCATGCACGGGCATACCGACTCAATGGTTCGCAAGGCGTCCGCCGCGACCTTTTCCTCGGTAAACATCTCCACGTCGATGCCGTTTTCTTCCATATAGGCACGGTTTTTACGTTGAAGCTCTAGCCGAGCCGCAGCCTCCCCATCTCCACGCTGTTCCCAATTTCCGGAGTCGGCGACATTTCGATCGAATGTAGAATCAACGGAACATGGCGCTTGCTGTTGAGTCTGATCACTGTCGCCGAGACGCCTTAGCTCGGAGCGTCTCATCAGTAGTGTCACAATATCAAACAGCCAACCAAATCCAAAAAGGCCAAAGGTAAAGAGATATAGAAAGAAGCTACCCCACATCCGTGCATACGCCCTATGAGCGCCCGACCACCCAAGAAGGAAGCATAGCAAAAGCGCCTTGTTTGCCCTGTCAACCGACGTAATCTCTCGAGTGAGAGATTTCTGTTCAGGCTTCGCCAAAGGTGTAATTTCATGCGATGAAACAGTAATTGAGGACGTCCTTGACGCCGAGCTCCGAGCGCCTGATTTAGCAACGGCGCGAGCGACATCCCCAACTCCGACGGTCGTTCTGCTGTATACGGCATTGTAAGCAGCCTTCTTCGGATTTTTGATCCACCCCATGCCCTTCTTACCATAGCCGGGGATTATCGCCCGCTTTACCGCGCGCTTCGCTCTGCCGGTCGTTCTTGCCTTGAGTGATGTCTTTAGATTCGGCTTACGCAGCCCGACCTTTACCATATTTCTACTCCATCCCCTCGGAACCCCACACCGGGGTGCACGAGCACGCCTGGGTCTCCCCGTTTTCAAGCGCCCCGTGTTTGCCTAATGTTCACGCCCTTTCGGACTCTAATCCCCAGCTGCCATTCTTGATAATAAAAAAGGGCCCCAAATGGGACCCTTCTTCAAAGTCATACTGGCGGAGAGCTGGGGATTCGAACCCCAGATGCCCTTTTGGGGCATACTCGCTTAGCAGGCGAGCACCTTCGGCCTCTCGGTCAGCTCTCCGTAACAGCCGTTCTATAGTAACCAAACAGCCGAAGTTGGGCAAGGGGAATTTTGAGGCGTTTCCTCTTTTACCTCTCTTTTACCAGTAAACGTCTCAGTCAATCATCTCAACCTGTAACATCTGCAGGCCGTAATCCCCTCCAGATGTTACAGGTTGAGACAAAGATACAAGGACGGCCCCAGCGACAGCGCGGACAGCCCATTCTTTATTAGTCCTCTCGAACGGTCTCCAACAGATAATCGCGCATGTATGGAATTGCAAACGAAACACGGCCATAGCCCGCGGGCTCAATCAACCCCGCATCGATCAGACGCTTGCGATATGACCCAACTTTGTTCGCCGACAAACCCATCTTCTTGGCGATATCGCCGTTGGCGATATCGACGCCCTCGCATTGAGCCATCGCCGCGAGATACTGAAACTGCCGTTCCGACACCCTGCGCAGCGCTGGGGCAATCACCATAGCATTAAAGCTATCAAGAGCCGCCTGGATACCCTTACGAGCCGCCTCTTCGCTCACGCTCTCCGCCCCACTGCGCGCAGCAACCTGCCAAGCGTAATATCCGACCAGCTGGACCATAAAGGGATAGCCTGCCGAAGCTTTTGTTAATAGCTCAGCGGCACCTTTGTCGAGCTCCTTGCCCGCTCGTCTCATCGTATCCTCAAACGATCCGCCAACTTCAAAATCGGAAAGCCGAGTAAGTTCAACATGTTTGGCTCGCTGAAGGAACGTCAACGTATCATCCACCACCACGCCATCTACCGATGTCGGCAGCCCGGCGAAAGCGAAAGCGACATTCGCTCCTTGGCGGATCAAGAGCTGCATCTCATTGCCTAGCTCGCGCATTTCCTCAGTTGAGGCATCCTGGATCTCGTCGAGCGTAATGAGCAGACCACCGCGCTTCGCAGCATCGTACATCGCCTCGCCCAGATGAGAGGCCGACTTCGACATCTCCATGGAGCCAAGGCTGACCCCTAAAATCGATGGGGAAATCGAGATTGATTCAAGACGAACGTTTCGCTGCAGAGCCTCGAGGATTCTATTGCAAAAACCAGCATTGGAGGCAACGTCAACGACCTCGAATCCTTTTTTGCGTGCAAGGTCACCCAATGCATTAAGGAGCACCGTTTTACCTGTGCCTCGGACGCCCGAGATGCGCATGAGTCGATCGGGGGCACCAGGACCATTCTCAAGAGCCTCGGCAAAGTCATCCAAAACAGTGTCCCGTCCGATAAGCTCAGGCGGATTCATGCCCGCCGTTGGCTTAAAGGGGTTAACAGCTTTCGTCATTCTGCCCTCCTCTGCTAGTTTTAACAACTTTAACAAAGTTTAGCAACTTTAGCAGAGTTTAACAGTTTTAGCAGGCTCGGCGGCTTTATGCCTTACCAATCCTGCCGGGTCCTCCCGCCCGCGCCGATACAAATAGCGCGGTGCGGCCCCTCTATATCGCCCCTACCCCAGCGAGCGGTTGAGGGAGCCGAGCTCGTCGTTGCCCATGGTGCGCCACATTTGGAAGATGCAACCGCGTGCCAGGAAAAAGAAGCCGTTGTCGACCAGTTGCACAGCGGCATCTGCCAGCTGATTCGTCACGGCGGACACTGGCGGCAACTCAAGTCCAGCCTTGCGGATAGTCTCGCCCGCTTCCTCGAACGTCGGAGGCTCGCTAACGCCCATCTCGTTCATAAGGCCCTGCATTTCTTCCAGCGCGCTACTGCCCGACTCCTCGCCGCGCGGCACGAGACGGTAACAAGCCAGCGCCAGGTCGAGCTGATCGCAATTCCAATAGGCAAACGCCAAGCGATAGAACAGGTAGCCGATTGCAGAACGATCGCTGGCAATACGTAGGCCGTGGCGCGCCACCTCGATAATCTCGTCAAAGCGCTCCAGACGCGCAAGCACGTTGATGAGCGCAAAGTGCGATTGCATGGACGAGCGCGCCAGATCGTAAAGATGGCGCACCTCGGGCAGCGCTCGTTCAAAGTCCTCTTGCTCGGCGTAAAAGCTGCAGATCTCGTGCTGGGCAAAGTACAGCGCATCGGGCGCACGAAGGATTCGCACAGAGCGGTCTTCTTCCAACACCGGTAGCACCATGCGCACCAGCTGGTTATCGCAAAACTGCGTTTGAACCGGACCTGTCGCCAAAAGCTCGGCGACGGCGCACTTAGCCTCCAACTCCTCGACAAGACGGGAAAAGCCTTCAAAAGCACCTGTACGGTCGACTTTTGCCTGCTCGCGCAATTCAACAACACGGGCCACGTATGGGTCATCGTCCTCTTCCATGACCTCCAACTCGTCAGCCTTATCGGCGAGCAGCAGATCGCGCAGCGCCGGCGGCAGTGTGCGATGGTCATCACGCGGACGAGCATGAACCTCCGCAGGCTCAATCGTCTCCGGAGCGGTTGACTCATACGCCTCAAGCACACGCTTGCACGGCATATCGTCCATGTCCATGCTCTCAAGATCCTTGGCGACAGGCACGCAATCGGCCAGATAGGCCGCGCGCCCAAAGAAATACGTTGCGACAACGCGCTCGCCCTGCTCACTGTCGGGAGCAGCAATCTGCACATAGCAGCGCGTGATGCAGGTGCCCGCGGCAAAACACGCTGCCGCAAGCGTGAGTGCCACGCGCGCATCGTGCTCCGCGGCGCAGATCGCACGCGTGTCCTCTTCCAGCTCGCGCCAGGCGTCATCTTGAGCGTCGTATTCACGTTGCGGCATGGCATTCACGACAGAGTGCCCAAACCGAACGAGCATAATCCCCTCGGCAACATTTGCCCGATAGGTATAGTCGAGCCGCGTGACCACGTTGAGCGCCTCGACAATACGCGCGAAGCGGGTACGCACATCCCACTCACCGCCCGGCTGGCAAGCCACCGTACCCGGTTTGCCCCACGGGTTATCGCTCGAGGTCGTATCGAGCAGTCGGGGAACATCGTTGGTCGTCTTGGCGATATGCCACGCATCAAAGAGCGCGCAGCCCTCAAGGCTCGGCGAGGATGCCGCAGGGGCCAATCCGGCCCCGATGCGCTCGAGGATGCCGGAGAGGCGGTTGAGACGGCACTCGATGGCAAGCAGCATGTCAATCTCGCCCTGGTCCAGCAGGCTACGATCAAAATTGAGATAGAACAGCTTCGACCGGTCGATGCGCGCTAGGCTCATTTCGGACTTGGCGGCAATGGTGCGCAGACGGGGCAAGTCGACCTCGCTCATAAGGGCGGCGGCATAACGCTCGATACCGCTCGGATTCTCGGCATGGTCAACGCGGTAGAGCAGCGTCTCGATAGCGTCAGGTAGCGGTGCCGTGTTAAAGCCCAAAAACACCTCGACCGGCTCGGGCAACTTTACGAGCTTGATCTTGTCGACAACGTTTTGCATGTCCGCATCGAGACCGTCGGCGTCCGCCGTGTTCGCAACAGCGCTTTCGGAGTTGGCAAATATCACGTAGCGCAGGAACATCGATGCCATGAACTCGCCGTAAGGAAGGGAGCGGGCCGAATTCCATGTATCGTGATCGGACTGCTCGCGCATGGGGCCTTCGGGAGAGCCGACGGTTCGCGCGCACGTACGCATTGCACCGCTGGCTTCCCTTACCATAATCTCACCAATACTGGAATCCGACTCGTCAAGGACCAGTTCCATGTCGGGATCGTTGGGCAGCGGAGCCTCGCTAACGGGGCGGTCCACCTTGTACACCTCACCCGAAACGCTTACGTAGCCCAAAAGCGACGCATGACTTTTGCCAACGAATTCGACGACATAACAAGATTCATGCTGGTCCTCGCCAAAGAGTTTCCAGACCACGCCATATGAGCGTCCCGCAGGCTGCTCGGGCATCGCCGGAAAGCGCTTCTTGGGATCGAGAAACCTGAGCTTGTATGTCGGACGCTCTGCCACGAAGTATCACCCTGATCGGTCGTTGAGAGAAGGAGTGGTCGCGGATAGGCCGCGATACCTACTCGGAATCTTACACGAGTCGATAAGAAATCGTCCGCTTCACGCCCGCGCCTCGACCGAGGTTCGAATCCATGCAGTGCTTACGTAAAAGAAAAGCCCCCGTTGCCGGAGGCTTCAAGTTCAATTGGTGCGGCGTATAGGATTCCGCGCATCCGCTTCGCGGATCCGCACCGACTTCGCCCGCCTGCCGGCGTCCTCGCCCGCTCGCTAAAAACGCTTCGCGTTTTCTTGACGCTCGCGCCTCGACCGAGGTTCGAATCCATGCGGTGGCGGCATAAAAGAAAAGCCCCCGTTGCCGGAGGCTTTAAGTTCGATTGGTGCGGCGTATAGGATTCGAACCTATGACGTTCTGATTCGTAGTCAGACCCTCTATCCAGCTGAGGTAACGCCGCAGCGCAAGACATATAAAACCACTTTAGCTTATTGGAGTCAAGCTCAATCTCAAACTTTTTTGTGAAACGCAGTTTTGTCATGCTGCTCCGCATATACCGCCGTTCCCCGTACGATCGATTGGCTTTTCGATCACGTCAAACTTGGCATCAAGTTCCCTCAGGAGCGATCTCACCCGCTGGGCACAATCATAATCGGCAAACGAGATGCTCAGCATGCGCGCGACCTGGTTGGAAGTCCCAACTCCATAGAAGTGCTCCAGCGCCACAAGCCCCACGTGCGTCACAAAGGTCTCGACCACATGCGGCGACTCCTCAAAACACCATTGTGTCAACGGACCCTCACTCGTCTGCCGAAGCACCAGGCCACCCATGCCAGACGGCTCACACGTTACAAGCAGGTACTCCCCACCCTCGTCGCTCTCAAACAAAACCACCCGATCATCAAACAGCTCCATCGCGTCCCCTTTCTCTCGCTCTTATTTAGCAAAAGCATAACAGGTAGATAGCTGTATACAGAACAGTTGTTCGTGTGTTTTCTATTGAGCTGTCCGCACGGCATGGTATGGACCTGCGCACGAAATAGGGCGCCCCCGAAGGAGCGCCCTTGCATATCCCCTATGCAGCCAAGTTACGCGACCGGCTCGATCTTCTCGAGACCGCCCATGTAAGGACGCAGAACCTCGGGGATCGTGATGGTGCCGTCGGCGTTCTGGTAGTTCTCCAGAATGGCAGCCATGGTACGACCAGTCGGCAGGCCGGAACCGTTAAGGGTGTGCAGGTAACGCGAGCCCTTGAAGTTCTCGGGGTCGCGGTACTTGATGTTGGCGCGGCGGGCCTGGAAGTCGCCGCAGTTGGAGCAGGAGCTGATCTCCTTGTAGGCGTTGTAGCTCGGCAGCCAGACCTCGACGTCGTAGGTCTGACGGGCAGAGAAGCCCAAGTCGCCGGTGCACAGGCTAATCACGCGATACGGAAGGCCAAGCTGCTGCAGCAGGTACTCGGCCTCGGCGGTCATGCTCTCGAGCTCCTCGTCGGACTCCTCCGGCTTAGCGAACTTGACCATCTCGACCTTGTCGAACTCGTGCTGACGGATGATGCCGCGGGTGTCGCGACCGGCGGAACCGGCCTCCTCGCGGAAGCAGGGGGTGAAGGCGGTGTAGCGGCGCGGCAGGGTGTCGGCGTCGAGGACCTCGCCGGCGTGCAGGTTGGTAAGCACGACCTCGGCGGTGGGGATCAGGAAGTTGTCGCCCGAGACGTGGTAGGCGTCGTCCTCGAACTTTGGCAGCTGACCCGTGCCAAACATGGTCTGACGCTTGACGACGATGGGCGGCCACCACTCCTTAAAACCACGGCTGGTGTGCGTATCGAGGAAGAAGTTGATAAGGGCGCGTTCCAGGCGGGCGCCAGCGCCACCGAGAACGGTAAAACGGCTGCCGGAGAGCTTGTTGCCGCGCTCGAAGTCGAGGATGTCCAGATCGGTGCCCAGATCCCAGTGCGGCTTAAAGTCGAAGTCGAACTCGCGCGGGGTGCCCCAGCGGCGACGCTCGATGTTCTCGTCCTCGTCCTTGCCGTACGGCGTGGCCTCGCAAGGAATGTTGGGCAGGTGAGCCATGAAGTCGTACTGCTCCTGCTCGAGGGCAGTACGACGCTCGGCCAGACCGTCAATCTTCTCGTTGACGGCGCGCACGGCCTCCTTGGCAGCCTCGGCCTCGTCCTTCTTGCCCTCCTTCATCAGGGCGCCGATCTTCTTGGACTCGGCATTACGCGTAGCCTGGAGCTCCTCGACCTCGGTGATGACGGCACGGCGCTCGTCGTCGAGCTCAAAGAACTTCTCGCGATCCCAAGACGTCTGGCGGTTAGCCATGGCGACATCGATGGCATCGGGATTCTCGCGAACAAACTTGATATCAAGCATTAGATCCTCCGGCGATATACATTCCATTTAGGTTGCAACCTTGTACATGTATGGGCAAGTATATACTTATGAGCGTTTACGACCCAACTCAACTACGCAAGAAGGCACCCAATGGACGCAGTTTTTTCCTTTTTGTTTGGCACCCGCACCGGTTTTGCCATCCTTTTCGCCGGCGGCATCCTGTTATTTGCGATTCTTGCCTTTGTAATGGAGAAGCGTACCCATAAGATGTACGTCGACCGCGGACCCAAGTCCGAGGATGAGGAAGACGGCTTCTGGGACTAACCTGCCAAAAAGGGACAGGTTTATTTTGGTCGGTTTTATCTGGGCAAACGCAAGCGCCCCGCAACTGGAATTGAGCCAGTTGCGGGGCGCTTTTTGCTATAGAGATAAAACCGCAGGAAAACCAGCCAAAATAAACCTGTCCCTAAATGGAAGGTTTTACTGAAGGGTGGCGTCGATGGCCTTGACCAGGGCGCTGCGCATGCCGGCATCCTCGAGCGCGATGACGCCCTTGATGGTGGCGCCGCCGGGCGAGCATACGGCATCCTTCATCGCCGCAGGATGCTGGCCAGTTGCAAGCTGCAGCTTTGCCGTACCCAGCACCATCTGGCTCACAATGCGATAGGCATCGGCACGCGGGATACCGTGCTTGACCGCCGCATCGCCCAGGGCCTCGATTGCCATAGCGACAAATGCCGGAGCGCAACCACCCACCGTGCCGCCCACAAACAGCAGGCTCGTATCGAGCTCGACCACCGCACCGAGCTTGCCAAGCAGATCAAGCACCACTGCGCTCTGCTCATCACTAAGCGTGGAAGCCTTCTCGCAAGCGATGACGCCCTCGTCCACCGAAACCGGTGTGTTGGGCACCGTCGAGATATGCGCAACGCCCGGCAGGACCTGCTCCCACTTGGCACTGTCCCAGGTCCAGGCAACCGACAGAACGACCTTTTTGGCAAGAGCATCCTTGAGCGGGGCGAATACCTTCTCGATCATGTACGGTTTGACCGCAGCGACCACGATATCGGATGCGGCGACGACCTCGGCGGCATCGTGGCAGGCGACCATGCCGCGCGCCTCGCAGCGCTCAACCAGTGCGTCGTAGCGACCCGCACAGGCGCACATGTCGCTCGCAGCTACACCGGCAGCGATCCAGCCATCGGCCATAGCGCTCGCCATATTGCCAAAACCGACAAATCCAATCTTCATATCGCATAGTCCTTTCAGACACATTCCTCAAAACGAAAGGTATTGTCCCACGCCATTGTTTCGTATTGCCGACCTATTTGTGATACGGCTCGCCACGGCTGATCTTGCAGGCACGGTAAATCTGCTCTAGCAGCACCACACGCGCCAGGTTATGCGGCAAGGTAATGTGTCCAAAGCTGAGCATCTCGTCGGCGCGGGCGCGCACCTCATCACTCACGCCGTCCGAACCGCCGATTACAAAGGCAATGTCGCTGCTGCCTCGCAGCATAAGATCGTCGAGCCGCGCCGAGAGCTCCTCACTCGAACGCTCCTTGCCCTCGATAGCCAGCAGGATCACATGCGCCCGAGACGGCAATGCAGCAAGAATTGCCGCCCCCTCCTTGTCGCGCGCGGCATCCACGCCGCCCGCCTTAGCCGGGTCGATATCGGCCACCTCGCGGATATCAACCTTGGCATAGGCACCTAGGCGCTTGGTGTACTCAGCGCACGCGTCCTTCCAAAAGCGCTCCTTGAGCTTACCGACGCAAACGACGGTGTATTTCACGCGCGTCTACTCCTTCGAATCGTTTTGAACTTTGCTGGCGGTCAGCATCTGCTCGAACATCGAGGCCGACTGCGAAAAGTCGCTCGGCAGCACGACCGTCGAGGTTTTACCCGTGCGAGCGAACTCCGTCATCATCTCGGACCACTGCGTAAACATGAACAGTTGGTTGGCCTCGTCATTGCCGACACCCGTCTCTTGGATGATCTCGAGCGAATCTTTGATACCCAGCGCGATGGCCTTGCGCTGGTTGGCGATGCCCTCGCCCGCCTTTTCCATTGCCTCGGCCTCGGCGGTCGCCTCGGTGACGCGCTTGATGCGGTCGGCCTCAGCGAGCTCCTGTGCCGCAGCGCGCTTGCGCTGGGCAGCGTTGATGTCGTTCATGGAGTTCTCGACCTCGGTCGGCAGCGCGATTTTGGTGATGAGTGTCGACACGAGGGTGAAGCCGTAGGCAGCCATCTGCTCGGACACGGTGGCATTAACGTCCTTGGCGATGTCATCCTTCTTGGCAAAGACCTCATCGAGTGTGTAGACGGGAATCGAAGAGCGCAGAGCGTCGGTGATGAAGTCACGCATCTGGTCGACGGGCTCCTGCAGCATATAGTAGCTCTTGTAGATGCCCGAATCTGCCGGGCCGGCGCCCATGTCATAGCTCACGTGGTACTGAGCAGAGACCTCAAGGCCGATGGTCACGTTGTCCTGGGTCTTAACGTCGATGCCAAAACCGTTTTTCATGGTGCGCAGACTCACCGTGGCGGCCTTGCGGTCGATCACGGGCACCTTCATGTGGAAGCCCGCGTTGACGATGCGGTTAAACTTGCCCAGACGCTCAATGATCACAGCATGCTGCTGTTCAACGACATAGCAGGCGCTGGGAAGCAGCAGCAACAGGATGATGATGGGAATCAAAAGGCTGGTAAGGACGGCGATGATACCGGAAAACAGCATGGTCTCTCCTCTGATAGGCACACGTTGGCATTAGGATACCCGTCCAAGAAGATCGTGCATAACAAAAAAGCCCCCATTGCTGGGAGCTCTTTCATGTAATGGTGCGGGCGAAAGGACGTCCGCGTATCCGCTGCGCGGATCCGCACCGGCTTCGGCCGCCTGCCGGCGTCCTCGCCAGCTCGCTAAAAACGCTCCGCGTTTTCTTTACGCTCGCTCCTTCGCAGGTTCAAGTCCCTGCGATGGGCCCATAACAAAAAAGCCCCCATTGCTGGGAGCTCTTTCAATCAATGGTGCGGGCGAAAGGACTTGAACCTTCATGGGGTTGCCCCCATACGGACCTGAACCGTACGCGTCTGCCAATTCCGCCACGCCCGCGTGCAGGAATTAGAATAACGGAGCGCCACCGCGAACGCAAGAACTATTTTTGAAAAAGTTTGCAGGCATTTTCCCAAGCGGCTTGCGCGATTGTTTCGGCGTCCTCACCTGTGCGATCGACACGGTCATTAACCAGCGCGTTTGCCGTAATGGAGATCATTGCGGGCTCGCATTCAAGACCGCGGATGGGCTCCGGAGCCATATACGGGCAATCCGTCTCGAACAAAATACGATCGAGTGGGGTTGCCGCAAATGCCTCGCGCACGTCGTCGTTGCGCTTAAAGGTGGCCGCGCCACCATAGGCGATATAGCAGCCCAGCTCCACAAAGCGCTCCATCGTAGCGCGGTCCTCGCCAAAACAGTGCAGCACACAACCGGCCTGGGGCACACCCACCTCACGAAGCACGTTGTAGGCGTCCACGTGCGAGGTACGCTCCTGGTCCGTGTCCTCGTGACGCAGATGCAGCTCCACCGGCACGTTACGGCACACGGCAAGCTCGAGCTGGCGCGCCATGCAATCAATCTGCACGTTATGGGGTGCCGGCGCGATATCGTCGTCATAGTCCATGTGATAGTCCAGGCCGATTTCGCCAATACCGGCGCATAAGGGGTCATCAAGTGCGGCAACGACCTGTGCATGAACGTCGTCGGTATAGTCCGGCGCGCCATACGGATGCACGCCGGCAAGATACTTGATCTGCGGGATATCCTGCATCGGAAGAATCTCACGCACCAGCCAGTCGCTATAGTCCGCCACGCTGCGCTTGTCGGCAATGGGGTCGAACATCGTCACCAACAGGTCGACGCCCGCGGCTTTGGCACGCAGGAGCGTCTCGGGCACATCCTTGCCCCAAAACGAAAGCAGATGTGCATGCGTGTCGGCAAGCGGCGCCAAGGGCACGGGACAAGCAACCGTCTTCTTTTTCTTGGTAAACGTCACGCGTTCGGCATTAGGCATCATGGATTAGCTCCCGGGCCAGACGGACAAAGTCGGCAACATCGAGCGTCTCGGCGCGCGTGGTGGGTGCGATACCGCAAACCTCAAAAGCGGCATCGAGCACGTCCTTGGCAAAACCGTTGGCGCTCATGGAATTGCGGATGGTCTTGCGACGCTGAGCAAATGCAGCATCAATCACGCGGGCCACAAATTCGCGATCGAGTCCTTCGGGTACCACGCCGTCAACACGGTCGATACGCACGACGGCCGAGTCCACGTGCGGCGCCGGCATAAAGCAACGCGGCGGCACCTCAAAGCGACCCGTCACCTGCGCATACAGGCCGAGCTTTGCCGTATAGCCGCCATAGGTCTTGTTGCCCGGCACTGCGGCAATGCGATCGGCAACCTCCTTTTGCACCATGACGACGGCGCGCTTGAGCGCGGGCATCGTCTGGAAGAACTGCAGGATGATTGTCGCCGCCACGTTATAGGGCAAGTTCGCGACAAATACCGTGGGCTCGCCGCCGGCGGCCTGCTCAATCTGCTCCGGGCCCACCTTAAGCGCGTCGCCCATGATAAAGCGGAAGTTGGCGTAGTCGGCGGCGTGAGCATCGAGCACCGGCTCGAGCTCGGGATCTGCCTCAATCGACGTAACGCACGCCGCCTCCTGCAGCAGGGCCAACGTCAGCGTGCCGCAACCCGGGCCGACCTCGAGCACGCGCTCATCGCCCGCAAGCTCAGCGAGCTCACAGATACGTTCGATCACATGGTTGTCGATCAGGAAGTTCTGGCCCAGGCGATGCTTGGTCGCAAGGCCAAACTCCTCTAGCAGCTCCCTAGTTGCCGTGGGGTTTGCCAAAGGCGAAGTTGTCATGGTTGCCTCCTTAACATGGTGGCTGCATCGTAAAGCAAAAGGGCATGGACCGTTGCGGCCATGCCCTTACAGCTAAACAGCAAATTGCCGATATGGCGCGCAGCGGCTTAGCCCAGACGCGGGAACAGCGGCTCGCCCTTCTCGACGGGCTGACCACCGGCAAGCAGGCCCCAAGCGCAAATGCCCTTGAGGTCGTCGCTCGCGGCCTCGTCCTCGCAGGACAGGCGGCGCAGGGCCTCGGCAGAAGTCTGGGGCATGAGCGGCATCAGCAGGTGAGCGGCAATGCGGATGGCCTCGAGCAGGTTGTAGATCACAAACGCCAGCTCGTCAGCCTTGGCCTCGTCCTTGGCAAGCGCCCAGGGCTCGGAGTCCTCGATGTAGTGGTTGGCGGCATGGATGAGCTCCATGACCTCGTCCTTAGCTCCACCATAATCGAGCACGTCCATCTTGGCCATGTAGCGCTCGACCAGACCATCGGCGATCTTTGCCAGCGGGTTGTCGAACGCATCGAACGATGCGGGCTTGGCGGGCGCGCAACCATCAAAGTACTTGCCGCTCATGTTGAGCGAACGCGAGATAAGGTTGCCCCAACTGTTGGCCAGGTCGGCGTTGTAGACCTGCTCCATGCGATCGAAGCTGATGGCACCGTCGGTGCCGGGGACGACGTCGGTCATAAAGTAGTAGCGATAGCCCTCGACGCCCAACATGTCGATAACGTCCTGCGGAGCGATGGCGTTGCCGCGGCTCTTGGACATCTTCTCGGCCTTGCCGGTCTCGGCATTGCGCACGGTCAGGAAGCCGTGGGCAAAGACGTGCTCGGGCAGGGCCTCGCCGATGGCCATGAGCATGGCGGGCCAAATGACGCAGTGGAAGCGGATGATGTCCTTGCCCACGATGTGGAACTGCGCGGGCCAGCGATAGGCCAGCTCGGCACGCGCCTCGTCGGTGTCGACACCGTAGCCGACGGCCGTCATATAGTTGAGCAGCGCATCGAACCACACGTAGGTCACGTGACCCTCGTCAAACGGGACCTGAATGCCCCAGTCAAAGCTCGTACGGCTCACGGAAAGGTCATTAAGGCCGCCCTCGACAAAGCTACGTACCTCGTTCATGCGGAACGCAGGCTCGACAAAGTCGGGGTGCTCGTCGTAAAGCTTGAGCAGCTTGTCCTGGAAAGCGGAAAGCTTAAAGAAGTAGGACTCCTCCTGCACGCGCTCAAGCGGACGGTGGCAGTCAGGGCACAGGTGCTGGCCGACGCTGCCGTACTCCTCGTCGCCCTTCTGGACCTGCGTATCGGTGAAGTAGGTCTCGTCAGGCACGCAATACCAACCGTCGTAGCTGCCCTTATACAGGTAGCCGGACTCCTTCATGCGCTCCCACAGGTACTGCACGGCATGATGCTGGCGCGGCTCGGTGGTGCGGATGAAGTCGTCGTTGGAGATCTCGAGCTTGCTCCAAAGCTCCTTGAAGTGCGGAGCCTGGCTGTCGGTCCACTCCTGCGGCGTCATGTTGTGCTTGGCTGCGGCCTCGGCGACCTTCTCGCCGTGCTCGTCCATGCCGGTCAGGAACTTGACGTTATAGCCGGCGGAGCGACGATAACGGGCCTGAACGTCGGCGATGATGGTGGAATAAGCCGTGCCCAGGTGCGGATCGGCGTTGACGTAGTAGATGGGCGTCGTGATAAAGAACGAAGGCTTACTTTGATCCATGGGGTTTGTCCTCCAGAAAAACGTTGCATACAGGGGATGATTCTAGCGCAAGGGCTGGATATCCTCCATCTATTGCATATCGAGCACCATGGCATAGACATCGCGCTTACGGCGCGAGTACTTCTGCGACAGGCGCTTGGCCACCGCAGAGGCGGGCTCTCCCTCCTCGAGCGCGGCGCGGATATCCTCGCGCAGAGCCTCGTCGGGATCCGCTGCCGCGGCGCCAACCGGCACGATACCGGCCTCCTCATCTTCGCTCGGCGGCGCGATGACCAGCGCAATCTCGCCCTTTACCTCGCCGCGAGCACGCAGCTCCTCGGCGAGCTGGGCGGCGGGCCCGCGCAAGACCTCCTCGTGCAGCTTGGTGAGTTCGCGGCAGACGGCAACCTCACGTTGGGGAAAGACCTCCGCCACGGCCTCGAGCGTCGCCACGATGCGATGTGGAGACTCGTAGAAGATGAGTGCGCCGGGCACCACGGCAAGACGCTGCAGTCGGCGCACGCGGTCGCCGTGCTTGCGACCCAAAAAGCCTTCGAAGAAGAAATGCTCGCAGGGAATGCCGGACGAAACGAGCGCCGTGACGCAAGCAGAAGGCCCGGGAATAACTTCGACGGGCACATCGGCCTCACGCGCCGCCTCGACCAGCGCCTGGCCGGGATCGGACACGCTCGGCATGCCGGCGTCCGAGGCAAAGGCGAGGGTCTCCCCCGCCAGCAGGCGGTCGACCAGGCCGGCGGCGCGGCTGGCGATCACATTCTCGTCGCAACGGACAAGCGGCTTGGAAATGCCCAGGTGCATCAGCAGCTTTGACGTCACACGCGTGTCTTCGCAGCAGATGACATCGGCAGCGGCAAAGGCTTCGCCAACGCGCGGGGACAGGTCGCCCAGGTTGCCGATGGGCGTGCCGACCACATAGAGTTTGCCCGTATGGGCGCTGTTTTGCGTCATATCAACCTATTCAATCATGCCGCGCTCGAGCGTGCCGAGCGCCGCGCGGGCGTCCCATGCTGCAATGCGCTTCTCGGTCTTCCACGTTTGGAAGAACCAACCGGCAGCCGGCGCAAACGAAGCCAGCTGATTGGCGATAAACACGCGCTCGTAGGCATTGCGGCCCTCGGGCGTAACCGACGAGTTGGCAAAGATCGCCGCGCCCGACCATTCGCCCACCAGCACGGGGAACCCAGTTGAAATCGCTTCTTTAAGCTCGCGCTTGTTACGCGAAATCGCCGTCGTCAGCCCGCGGGGGCTCGTGATGTCGAGCGCATGCTCGTCGCGGTAATGGTACAGGTGAAGGTCCATGTAGACGTTCTTGTACTTGGCGCCGCGCATAAAATGCTTCCACTCGCTGGGATGCCCCGACGACGAGAAAACGACGATCTTATCCTCGGGCATATACGAACGGACGAGCTCGTAAGCATCGCGATAGAAATTGCGCAGGTAGTGAGCAGGAATGCCATCCGTCATGGTGAAGAGGCTCTTGCGGACACTCATCTGCGGCGTATCCAGCAGCTCAATACCCAGCAGGCTCTCGGCCTCGCCGTAGCGATCGGCCAAGCGCTCGAGCACGTCGAGTGCGACATGACGACCGTTGGTGGACGAATGCCACTCGGCAACAGCCTCCGGCGTGGCGGGTGAATCGTTGGAATCGCCCTGGCCACCGGGCACAGTCGCCAGGTCAAGCAGCACGCGAATGTTGTACTTGGCAGCCCACTCAATCGCGCGGTCGATGTAATCGACAACCGAGATGTAGGAGGCATCGGACTCCTGTGAGCCAAAGGCATACCAAGGCACCGGCAGGCGCACGGCGTTGAGGCCGATCTGCGCCATGCGACGGAAATCGTCCTCGCTCACAAACGTCTCGTAATGACGGCGCATGCGCTCGTTATAGGCGGCGGTGCCCATGGCCTCCTGCAGCTCGGCCGCGTTGGATGCACCGGTCGCCGCGTATAGCGACGGGGTCACCCAAGGCTCGGGAATAAACCAGCCAGAGAGATTAACGCCGAGTATCCTCTCCATCACTGCCCCCTTCGGATCGTGCAGGCCGAGCCTGCATCGTATTGCATAGGAAAAGTATCGTTTTGAGTATACCCGCGCATGCGGACAGACGACCGAACGGTCTGTAAAGTGGCGCAAAAGCGGGAGGAATGTCTGAGCGGGCGGGCCCGAGATGTGCACGCACGTCGGAAGTAAGCGCCGGAAAGCGCATCCCACTCTGAAGCCAAATTCCGGGACGCAATTTCCGCAGAGCCCTCAATAATAGAAAAGGACCCCTTTGCAGAGGTCCTAGTCAATTCAAGGTGGCGGGGAAGGGAATCGAACCCCTGACACGAGGATTTTCAGTCCTCTGCTCTACCAACTGAGCTACCCAGCCATTTGAGGTGTGCCTTGTTTCAAGGCTTGATTAGTATAACCAAGGACGCGTTCCGGTCAACCGAGAATTTTAAAAAAGTTTTTGAGCACAGCCTCGGTTCTATAAATCGGCACGTCAGAGGCATCAGCCGGCAGCAAGAAGTTTTTCACTCAGAGCCGCACGGGCAAACTCACTTGGCGTCATCCCCTCGGCAGCCGCCCGTCGACGAATGGCCTCCTTCATTCCCAGAGGAATCTTGACCGACAGCGTTGCCGTCCCCTCACCTGAGAGCGGGGGCCGTCCATGCACGATCCCACCAACGGTGTGTTCGCCATCCGGAAACTCTCCGCGCTCGTACGACTCGCACCACGCGTCAATCATTTCATCCGTTACAACCTGACCATTAGCGGCCGTATACGTCTTGCCCATCATCGACCCCTTTGCCGAGCCTGTTCAATCTCCTGCCAAAATTTCTTCTGGACTGGAGACAAGGCATGAATGATAAGCCACCCACGGACAAGCTCGACCGCGACAAGCTCCACGCTTCGTCCGTCTGGGAGCCATCCAATCGCAAGCCATCTCGGCGGCTCGTCCTTCGACTCGCGACGAATGCACTCAGTAACCGCAAGCCAAGCGCTAAGCACCTGCTTTTCCGTCAGGTGCTTTTTAGCGTTGGGATGAATCTCAACATCCATGCATCTTCTCCTCCATCTTACCCAATTTCGTATGACGAAAGTCCACTGTCGCCAATTCTTAAGCCGGCACGCGTTGGAGAGCAGGGGTCGAAACAATGATTGAAGGACGCTCTAGTACGGCCCAGGCGCCGGGGCAGGAGCACATGCGCCAAGGGCGGACGTTTTCGTAGCGCGCGAGGATATTGCCGTCGCAATCGATGGAGGCGATGTCGATGGGATAGGCCATAAAACACGTATGGACCGAAGAGCAGCGTGGAAACGCCATGACGAGCGGCAGGCCGTTGGCGGCAACCGGACGCCGTCCCAGCATGCCGCGCAGGCGCACGACAAACGACTCCGCCACCACAAACTCGGCCGGCGTCCAACCCAGCCTATTGAGTGCCCGCGCGTAGGCGATGTAGGACGAGACCGCGGTCACATGACCACCCCCGGACGCCATGGATCGACCGTCACCGCACGCTCGTGCGACAACGTTGTCGGCGCCCCCAGCGGAACGCCAGCGATGCTGAGAGAAGTCGGCCACGGCTCATAGTGCATGGTGCAGGTGTAGGTCCTAAACGTACCGGATAGGGAGAGCAGGCCACCATCCGATGCCTCCGCGCCTTGCTCGCTCGACACTTCGATCTGCAAGTCATAGCCTTCCATGGCATTCAGAATTTGAGTCTGAACCGTCGCTGAGGCATCGGCAGAGCTTTCGTCGCCCTCCCCCTCCGACGCCACGGCGTGCGCCAACACGATGTCGGGCACCACGCGGTCGAAGCGCGCAACAGCGCTGGCAAAGATCATGACGTTGTACACGATGAGTGCCAGCACCAGCAAAACGGGCGTAACCACTGCCATCTCAACCGTCGCTTGGGCGCGCTCCTCGCGCAGACGCATGCGGATACTCATTACGACCCACCGCCCAGAGCGCCAACCAGCGTGGCGACATCGACGGTGAGCGGGATGGAGCCGCCGCCGGGCAGAGGAATCTCCGCAAGTGTGAACACCGTACCGCTAATGGTGCGTTCGACTTGATATTCCAACGCCTCGCAAAGCGCCTTGGGATCGGTCACGCCCAACGGAATACTTCGCAGTTTGTCTTGCGTTTGAGAGAGACCCGCAATGTCAGACCCCGGACTCTTAATGACGTTGGCGGAATCGGTCAGCACCGGCTTTCGCAGGCGCAAGTCGCACGGTTCCAAACCCAGCGCCGCCACGGACGCCGAAACGGTATCGCCGAGCCACGATGCAATGGAGCCCAACGCACCGCTGCCCCCTCCTAGGTCTTTAATCATCTCGTCCATAAGTTCGTCGGCCGAACCTTGGATGTCTCCGTATCCCACGAGTAGCCGTCCCCAAACATCCATGACGCCGTCGAGCACGCCGGCAACGCCGCCCGAGCGTTCCTTCAATGTCGAGAAAAATCGCGAAAGCACGTTGTTTTGCGCCGTCGCCTCATCGGGCGCCAGCACCGCGGCAGAGATAGCACCGCGATCGCCAAGCCTGACTGCCGCGTTAAACGAGGAGTTAAGTTGATCGGGGCTGGTAATGTCACCCGAAACTGCAAAGGCGACCACGCCGTTGCGGCCAGGTGGGGCGATACGCGGGCGCTCGCCGGAAAGCGCTTTAATGGCCTGGTCAAACGCATTGCCCGCACGGTC
Source organism: uncultured Collinsella sp. (assembly GCA_900543605.1). GTDB lineage: Bacteria > Actinomycetota > Coriobacteriia > Coriobacteriales > Coriobacteriaceae > Collinsella. The sequence continues at coordinate 77,888 of UQSK01000002.1, read as the reverse complement.
GGCCTCATCCTCGGTCTGACGCTCAAGTTCGAGTTCTTTGTTGCGGCATTCGACGTAGTCTTCCAGAGCCTCTTTGAATCGATCAAAGTGGTACTCAAAGCCGTTTTCGATAGAAGTCGAAGGAGCCGCAACGGCACCGAGCGACGAAACACCAAAATGGCATCTATTGCATTTGTCCTGCCCGTCATAAGCAGCAACCGAGGCCAGCCCGCATGGCGCCCCCTTCTTATAGTTGGGGCAACTCGTTCCGTAATGCAGATACGTCTTGCCATCGATGGCACTGGTTGGCCACACCGTATCGGTATAGAGTTCCGTCGCTCGCACCTCGTCAGTGTTGCGCGGCAACAGCGGGATATAGGAAGCGACTTCATCTCCGTCCTCGGTTACATATGCACGATTGACCTCTGTACTCGCATAGGTGTAAAACGCCTTGCGCGCCGCCGACTCCGCCTTCGTCTCGACGCTTGAACCCTGCGGTTTTTCGTCTGCCAGGCGTTGACGGTAGTAGGTCTTCGCGCGGTCGAGCGCCACCTGTGGCTCCCACGAAATGCTCGAGGCATAATGCGGGTTCTGCTCACCCGAGAGCTTTGCCAAACTCCTCGTACGTTCCCACATGCATGAACAGCTACCGACCGAAGCCGGAACCGATCCACCGCAATCCGCAAGCCAGGCGCGTTCTTTTGCTTTCGCCGTCTCCTCCAAGGCCTTCTGCAGCTCATCTGCTGCGCGCTCCAGATCTTTCGATGTGTCTTTAATGGCATCGGTCGAGATCTCAGAACCCTCGAGCGCAACGAAATCCGACTCGGACGTCCTGGACACGGCAAGCGCCGTACCGGTATAGGTCACACTATCGGTATCCTGCGCCGACACCGCCTGCGTGGCACGCGCGGCAATCAGATACGGCAGAGCCGTCTCGATTTTCTGCAAGCCTTCCGATGCGCTTTTGGCAAACTTGTTGCGCGTTTTAATGATCTCAATCCCGGTGTCGACCATATTGCCGGCAACTGGTTCGGCACCCGGGATGAGGATGGCGACCAGGCCCGTCCCGATCGTGGCAAACCCCGCTAGGCCCAAACTCAAGATGCTCGCATCCACCACCGTGGCAGCCGTGTGATAGGACGACACCACATTGGCGCCTGCCAGCGCGCCGCTATCGGCAGCCACCTGGGTGTCCCCCGCGCGCGACATGCTCCATATCGCCGCCGTCGACGAAAACAGCAGCGTGAGCACCACCAAGATGACCACCGCAGAGGAAAGCGTGGTGTAGGCACCGTCTTCGATAAACAGGTCGATACCGGCTCGACCCATAAAGCCGCCTCGCTTGCGATGGCAGCTCGGACGGCGCGTCAAAACGCGTCTAGACCAGAAACGCTTAATCCCATGCAGCAATCCACGAACCATAATCTCCCTCCAGCCATTCGGGACGTGATTGATACGAGACATCGACCTTGAGCTCAACGTAGCCGCCCTCGGCGGTACCACCCATAGCCTGCGCAAACGCACCGATCACAGGCAACGGCTTGACCTCGCCGGAAACGGACACGGACGAGACGCCACCCGCATCGGCCCGGCTAAGCTCAATATCCCACGACAACGGCCCGCCGGCATGAAAGATCGAAACGTTGGGCACTGCGGCAAGCCGGCGGCGGGTGAACTCCTTAAGATCGTCGTCCTCCGCCGTCGTCGTGATCATGAGCCGCGCGGTCTCGGCGGCGGCAGACTCCATGACCGCGCGCGTATAAAGCAGGCACACCGGTTGCAGTGCGAGAAGGATGAGCGTCAGAAACGTCGGCAGCAAAAAAGCGGCCTCGACCGTAGACTGCGCCCAGTCCTCGCGCGCGATATCAATACAACGCGATGTCCTTAGCGCCCGCAGCGGCGTCGATAACCGACGTCGAGGCAACGCCATGGGATGCCGCCCGCTCAACCAGCGCCGCCAAGCGTCCATCGGTGCCAGCACGCCAAAGTCCCACAATCGCCAGCACGATCGATAACAGCGCCACCGTGACGATGGCGTATTCCACAGTCGCTTGGGCAGATTCCTCGCGCAGGACGTCATGCATTTCACGACCCCTCCTTTGAGTTCGATGCCTGCGGGCTCAGGCGGATCACGCGCAGGCGGCACGAGGCATCGCCGGCATCCGCGGCAACCGTCACCATATCGACCCAGCCGCGCCCATCGCGCACGATGGCGCCCCATACGTTGCCCTTAATATCAAGATAGCCGCTCAGGGCGAGCTGGGCCGTTGGCACCTCGCGGTAGGCGCGTAACATATCCGCCGCTGCCTCGGTCATCGGTCGGTCCTCAGACCATGCAAGCCGGACCGTAATCGCGTTGTCCCCAGGCGAATCCGTCGCAGTGCCAGACCGCTTGTCGAGCGTCCGCAGAAAGGTTTGCGCCGTGACAGCGACATCCGAATCGTCCGCATCTCGCATCTCATCTTGTTGAGACGCCACCGCCGAATCTGAGCCCGAATCGAAGGCGGCCCCAGGACGCTGCTGCCGCGCGGCGTTAAGCCCCCAAAGCACCGCCGCTATCGCCACGGTCAGGCAAGCAAACACCAGCAGCACCCCGATGGGGCGCTCGCCCTCTACAGGCTGTTGATGCCCTCGCTGATAGCGTTCCATAGATCTTGGACCTTGCCCTTAAATGCGACAATGGCAATGATGGCGATCACCACGAGCACGCCGACCAAGATGGCGTATTCGGTGGTGCCCTGCGCACTCTCCTCCTGCAGTAGCTCCCCGGCATGCTGGCGAGCGCGAATTGACTGGCAAACAGCCCAGCTCCAGACCTTGCCAGCAACGTCAGTCATCGTGTTCATGTATTCCTCCCTACATCATCCCGCCTGCTCCCAACAGCGGGCCCAATATGGACAGAAGCAACGCCGGCAAGATGAGTGTGCCGGTGGGAATCAGCAGCTTGACGGGCGCACGCTCGATCTCGCGCTCGACCGCGGCGCGATGAGCCGCACGGATCTCGCGACTTTGAGCGGCCAGTGTCTCGGCAAGTGGGGCACCCAGGGCGAGCGCCTGTCCCACCGTGATGGCAAAGGTCTCGAGCGCTCGCACGTCCAGGTCGCGCGCGGCGGCCAACAACTCGTCCTCACGCGTGCCCACGCCCACCTGCCACGCCATGCAGGCCCGCTCAAGTCGAAGAGCCAGCACTGACCGGCGGTTGGCGCAGAAAATCTCAAGCGCCGCATCAAACGAAAGACCGGCCGAAAGACCCAAGCGCACAACATCGATCATCTCGGACACTTCGCCGAGCGACACTCGCGCCGGGCCGCCCGCTCCAACCGCGCCCTTCACTCGCGCGGTCAGGGCATCGACCACCGAGCGACCCGCGGCAGCGACCAGCACCGCCTCGCGCTTGCAGGCCTCTGCGATCTTGCGTGCATCCGCCCGATCCAAACCCGTCGCGACAAATACACTCAGGGCGCACAGGCAAGCCGCAACTGCAACCGGGGCGCTCATAGCTCCACCCGCATAATGCGCCTGATAACCACCAGGGCAACGGCGTTGAGGGCAAGACCCAGCACCACAGCGCCCGCGCCGGCAGGCGTCGCAAGACCGCGACGAAAATCTGCCGAAAGCAGCGCCAACACCGCGCACATGCCCGTCGGCATCGCCGCGACCATATGCGCAGACATGCGGGCCTGCGACGTCTTAACATCTAGGCGGCGCTTGAGCTCAATGCGCTCCCCCACCATGCTCGACGCCTCGGACAGTAAGTCGGCAAGCGGAGCGCCGGTGCGCTGTGACACCTTAAGCGCCAAGGTCACAAGCGAAAGGCCGGGGGCGTCGATGCGCACGAGCAAGTCATCGAGCGCGTCGGTCGCCGAGATGCCGCAATCGATCGCCGCCGCCACCCGCAAAAACTCGGTATGCACCGGCTCTTGCGCATGGGCGCCCACAAAGCGCATGCCCTGTGCCAGCGAATGCCCCGAGGCAAGCGACATGGATAACGCTGTGAATGCCTCGGGCATGGCCTCCTCTACATCATGCTGTTCGCGTCGGCGATCGAAGGTGTCACGCGCGGCGCCCACGCCAAACGGCGCCACCAGCCCCAAGAAAAAGCCGATGGGCGACAACGATGCAACGGCCAGCAAGACGCTGCAGATACCGCTCGAAAGCAGCAGAAATGCCAGACGAGCCGCGTTATCCTCAATAGCAAGCCCAAGGCGATCTGCGGGGATCAGCGATGCCCACGAACGGGCGATCTTTTTCAGCAGATCGTTTTCCACCAGCTCACGCGGCAGTTTCTCTGCCACCGTCTCGAGCGCCTGACGCGCCAGCTCCGCCGGCGGCACCTGCGGCACACGAGGTTCCGCCCCGCACGCCGTCGCGACAGAAAACCCTGCCAAACCCCCTACGACGAGGGGCACAGCGACCTCCATTCGTCCACCTCCTCTTGTGTGAGCGTCCCCGACCGCAGGCCTTCTGCGATAAACGGCGGCTCGCGGTCAAGCGTCCAGGTGCGCTCGGCGGCATCGAAAGTCACATAGCGCTCGAGCTCTACGCCGCCCGACGCGGCGCGACGCACCCCCGAATACGAGGAGACGAAGCGCCTGCCATCGGCGTGGCGCTCGGACATCACGATGCCGTCGAGCGCCATGGCAATCTGCTCCTCGATGAGCTCGCTCGGCAGATCGATGCCATAACGTGCAAGCAACGTCAGACGCACCACGGTCTCCTGTTCTGAGCCCGCATGAAGCGTGGTGAGCGACCCGTCGTGGCCCGTGTTCATGGCCTGCAACATGTCGCAGCACTCGGCACCGCGCACCTCGCCCACCACGATGCGGTCGGGGCGCATGCGCAGGGCATTGGTCACCAGGTCGCGGATCGTCACCGCGCCCTCGCCCTCAATTGAAGCCTCGCGCGCCTCTAGACGCACCACGTGCGGATGATGCGCAAACTTGAGCTCGGCAGAGTCCTCGATCGTCACGATGCGCTCGCCGGTGGAAATCTCACATGACAACGCGTTGAGCAGGGTGGTCTTACCAGATCCCGTGCCTCCCGCAACCGCCAGGTCCTGTCGCAGCGACACCGCGCACGACAACAGCTGCGCATACCAAAGCGGCAGCGACCCCAGCCCCACAAGCTCGTCCAGCGAGCAGATGCGGTCCGAGAACTTTCGGATGGTGAGAATCGGTCCGTCAATCGCCACAGGCGGAATCACCGCGTTGACGCGATAGCCCGTTTTGAGGCGGGCGTTGACGATGGGGCTGCGCTCGTCGATACGGCGGCCAAGTGGCGAGATGATGCGGTCGATAAGCACACGGATCTGTTCATCATCCTCAAACGCATGCTCGATGGGGTGCAAGACGCCGCCGCGTTCAAAGAAGGCCGAGCGGCAGCCGTTGATCATGATCTCGGTAACGGTGTCGTCCTCGATGAGCGGCTGCAACGGCCCCAAGCCCACCACGTCATCCAAAATCTCGTCGATGATGGTCTCGCGCTCGGGCGTCGCGAGATCGGTCGGCTCCTCAACATTGAGCGCCGCCTCCACCGCGGGACGCAATTCCGAGCGGGCAAGTACCGGGTCGATATAGGCGCTGATACGCGCCACTTCGTCGTAACCCATGCGGTCCATCACGGCGCGCTTAGTGCGTCGTTTCACCGCGCGGCGACGCCCCGCATCTACAGGAGCTGCCGCCGCTGCAGCGCCGACAGCCTTAATCCTCGTTTGCAGGCTCATCGCTGATCACCCTCGCGCGACCAGGGAAGGCGGATACGCGGGCGTTCGGTACGCGTTGCACGGTCGGCGACCATATCGCTCCAAGGGCCGACGGCGCACCCCAGTTCCACGAGCATCTCGCGCGTGGCCTCGCGCACGCTGGTCGCAAAAGCGCTCGTCTGACCCACTGCCTCGTCGGCGCGCCCAAACGCCATGAGCGCGGCGAGATCCTGCCCGCCATCGGCGATACGAATCTTGGAGCTCAACGCACAGGCAATCTCAAAGCGCATGGCGACGTCCTCGTCTGCCCCGCGCGCACCGAACCGGTTGAACACGGCGCTCATGCGCGTGCGCGGCACACCTACTCGACTTGCCAGTTCAATGACGCGCGACGCCGATGTCGCGGACGACACCGCCGCATCGCCAACGACCAGGCAACGGTCGCTCGCCGCCACCGCAGCCGCCACGGCATCGCCCCAAAAGACCGAGGTATCGATAAAGACCACGTCGGATTCGCGACGCAGGACATCAAGCAGTAGCTCCACCGGACGTGCCATGAGCTCGGCTTGCTCGGGCGCCGCGACGGGACCCCAGAGCGTAACGCCCGGCGCCACGCGCATCGATGCGGCTACGATATCCGGCTCGGTGAGCGTGCCCGCCGCCGACGGCTCGATAAGTGCCGCCATATCGCGCGGAGCATCGACGCCTAACAAGTCGTAAAGGTTTCCAAACATCAGGTCCAGGTCGAGCACGGCGGCACGCAAGCCCAACAGCGACGATGCGTGTGCCATGGTGGCAACGATCGTCGACTTGCCGCAACCGCCCGAACCCGAAATGGCGCAGATGACCGGAGCTCGATGCGGCGGAGCGGCAGCGTCTGCCGGCGGCATCGGAGGCGGCGGGGCGGGCGTCGGTGACAGCGTCCCCGTCTCCTCCGCCGCAACTACACGCTGCGTCCAGGCCGGCATGGCAGCTTGTTCGGTCTGCGAGGCAGGCTCGTTCTGCGCAATCTGCTCATGCTGCATCAGCGACAACTCGCCGCACCCGGCAAAGCCCTCAACTTCGTCGAGTTCATCCGCCAGATTCACGCCGTGCACGTATCCCATATCTACAGCCGGAGAGTCGCCAGCATGCTGCGCCGGCCCTTCAGCGTCATCGCATACAAGGGGGTTCCGGGGGCGCCGACCATGCTCGGCTTCCGCTTTTCCATAATCATCAACACGCGGGCCTCTTGTAGCGCGAGGCACCCCGGGTTCCCTATCAACAAAAGCATCGGGCTCAATCGTCATGCGCCGATCGGAATCAACCGCTCCCTCGCCCGCTCGCCCGTTGCCGCATATACTGTGCGCAGCGATGACCTCGGTCGCCCCCGCGCGAAACAGCCCCTCGATATCCGACGGATCGAGCGTTTCTATCAACACGACCACGCGACTCACGCGGCCTTCGGCCGTCAGGCGCGCAACAGTCTTGCGCACATCTTCGGTATCGAACAGAGACGCCGCGATGATGGCAGCTCCGCGGCGCGACGGAAACGCCCGCGCCATGGAAACCAGTCCGTCCAGGTCACCCACGCGAAGCACCTGTGCACCCGTATCACGACCCTCGACTTCCCGCTGCAACAGCCCGTAATCGCCGCACGCGCAGCACGCAAGCCAGATCGCCTTCATCACTCGTCGCCTCCGCTCTTTTTGCCGCGCGCCGTGGCGGGAATCGTCAAGCTGACCGTTCCCTTGCCCGATGCCCCCAGCAGTTCCTTGACGTCTTCGGGGTCAGCCGCCAGCGTCACCCATTCGATCTTGCCCTCGCGCGTGGCACCGGAATCCTCACTGGTATCGATCACGTACGCGCCGCACAGCCGATCGGTTACGCCGTCTTTTTGCACATACACATCCACGTAGCTGCCCACGCCCGTAGCACCGCCGACCGAGTGCTCGGCATCGACCGCCACCGAAACGGCGACCTTGCCCTTAGGCACCTCGAGCTTGTGGCTCTCGGCCTTGGTGTAGACATTGCAGATCACGGCGTTTTTGGGAATACGCGAAGTTGTCACGTCGCCGCGCACCTGGCGCAGCTCGGTCGCCGCGTCACGCGGCAGCAGACTTGTCAACCATTCCTGGGTTATGACATTGGTCTCATCGAGGGTCTCGCCCACATCGATATCGCGCGCCGCGACGCATACCTCGACGCGATCGCCACCGTACCTGGCCAAGGTCTCAGCCTGGACCTGTTCGGCTTGCGAGCGGATCGACGAGCCGTAAACCATACAGAGCAGAGCAGCGAGCACGCCCGCGACCAGACTGATGGCGATGCGCTTGCTCTTGTTCACGGCCGCTCCTCTCATGGCAGTGCCGGGCGAATGCCCGTACCACCATTGTCTGGGCGGTCAGAGTGCAAAGCGCCGCAATCGCGATCTTGGTTTTCGATGTCAAACCAATCGCTGACCAAAAGCTGACCAGCCCGTCAAGCTCGTGGCAAGGTTTTGGTCAGCACGTCAGCAAACTGCATGTTTCGAGGCTTTTCCGCAGCAAAAAAGCCGTCTCCCGAACAGTTGGGAGACGGCTGTCATAGGAAAAATCAATTACAGATGGACATCGGGATCGAGCATTTGAGCACTCACGCGCATGGATGACGCCAAGTTTTGGAACGTTTCCAGACGCAGACTGTCGATCTGCCCGGCGTCCTCGGCCTCGCGAACGGCGCAACCCGGCTCATGGGTATGCGTGCAGTCGCCAAACCGGCACGCGCGCGATGCCTCGACAATCTCGGGGAAGGCGCGCGCCAGACCCCGCTCGTGACCCACGAGCGGTAGGCTGCGCAGGCCCGGGGCATCGGCGATCACACCGGCGTCGCCCGGCAGCGCCACCATCACGCGCGCGACGGTAGTGTGACGGCCCTGGTCGTCGCGTTCGCGCACACCGCCGGTCGCCAACGTATCGTGGCCCAGCAGTGCATTGAGCAGCGTCGACTTGCCGGCACCCGACTCGCCCAGAATCATGGCGCAGCTCCCGGCAGGCACGCAGGCACGGACCTCGTCCAGGCCGCGGCCCTCGGCAGAGGACGTCACGATCACGCGCACGTCCGGACCCACCAGGCGGCGCACGCGGTCCAGATCGCGCTCGAGCTCATCGGCCTCGCAGCGGTCGGCCTTGGTGAGCACCACCACCGGCTCGGCATCGCAATCGAGCGCCAACACCAGCGAGCGCGCCACGCGGTCGAGCAGCACCTCACCGGCACCGAGCGCCTGCACGATTAGCACGCTATCCACGTTGGAGCAGAGCACCTGGCGCTCTCCGCGGGCACGGCCGCGCCAACGCTCAAAGCTCGTACGGCGCGGCAGCACGCACTCAATCACGCCCATATCGTGCCCGGGAGCGCGGCGCACCGCCACACGGTCGCCCACGGCAGGCAACAGGACCTCGTCCTCGCCGCGCGACTTGGCAAACCCCACGGCATGCTCGGCGCGGAAGGTATCGTTGGCAGTCGCCACCAGCGGAAACCCGCGATCCAAGCGCACCACGGCGCCAAGCTGCATCTGCTCGGGTTCCTCAGCCTGTGCGCAAAAGTCGTCAAATGCAGCCTGCTGAGCCGCATCGACCGGCAGGTCATCGAACGCCGGAACATCCTGCAGCGCATCAAGCCCCGGCACGCTTGCCAGCAACTCCTCAGCAGATGCAGGGGCTTCGGTCGCGAGCTTCCGACGACGATCGCGCTTAGCCCGCGCCCCCGTCGTCTTTTTCTTCGCCTTAGCCTTAGCCTTGCCCACAAGCGCCTCCCAGCACAAAACCACACAACTGAGCAGGTATTTTAACGCATTGTTCCGTCCGACTTACCAAATGCTGCGGCGTACTCGTCATCATCCATCCAATCGATGATGTCGCCGGGCTTGCAATGAAGCGCCTCGCACATTGCTTGAAGTGTAGAAAAGCGGATCCCCTTGAGTCTTCCCGTTTTAATTCGAGACAGATTAACAGGCGATATTCCAATGATTTCGGCAAGTTCCTGCGACGAGATTTTACGGTCCGCCATCACGCGGTCAAGACGCATAACAATCGGCACCGTGCCACCCCCTAGAGAATCTCGTCTGCATCTTCCTGCAATACCCTACCGTATTCAAAGACCCCCGCCAACGCAAAGAAAACGAGTCCGTAAGAAAGCGATTGAAAATCAAACTCGGGAAACACGGGCTCAGCCGTTCCAAGAACATTGCTGTATGGTAATTGAATCGTCGGCCATATGATGCTGATGACGGCTTTTACCGACATCAGGAGGCCAGCCGCGACCAAAATCCTGGTCTGCCACTTACCAAAAGGACGACCCTCATGCCTGACTTTCGCCGTCAGAATCGTAAACAGAAGAAACGTTGCAGCGTCGCAAAGCGTGCTAACCATAAACAAGAGCAGAAATCCGCCGCTCACCGCAGAGATACCCTCGATGAGCAACAGGTTCGCAAGATGAACGAACAACACCACGCAACATAGCGCTTGAACCGCCAGGGCGATACAGAAGATTGTCAGAAAACTCGTCGTCAACCGCAGATGTATATCGCGATCTTTCATTTCTCCTCCTTTTTTCCTTATTTCCCTGCGTTCATTGTACTTTTCAATCCAACCGCTCTCGCTCAAAACCGTTTACCAGCAAATCGATACCGTTCATTTTTAAGAATCTTTATTTAATGTTTTATATAAAGTAATTTAACTTTATAGAGTTTGGAGGACCCATGAGAAAGCAAGCCGTCCTTATCCTTATCTTATCGCTGTCCCTTTTCGCCCTCTTCTCGTCAGTACGAACCAATTCCGATCCAATCAATATCTCATTGCCCGAATTTCGATCGAAATTAAGCAAAGGCGACTCTTTTATCGTGCAAATTGAGCTGGAGGGCTGCCCGGCCTGTGAAGAGCTCCGTGCGGCAGAACGCTCGCTTTCGCCGAGTCTCAAGAACGACATCGAGATCCTCGTTGTCCCTAAGAGCCAAAAGGAGGTTGATAGGGAAACACTTAAGGCGCTTCTGCCGTCATTCGAGTTTTATCCTTCAATTTTTGCCATCTCTGAAGGAAAGATAGCGTCCGAGTTCGACCTTTCCACGCTTGATTCGTTTGAAATGCGTTTCACGGATTGGAGGCTGAATCTGAACAACACAGCAATGTCAAGCTAAATGTCAGGAGGATACACATGCTACGTAACGTTCCCGTAAGCCGTAAGTCATTCATCGCAAGCGCAGTTGCGCTTTGCTCAATTGCCATTTCACCAAAGCAATCTAAGGCGCAACCTCTTGAAGTAGAGTTCCCTTCTGCCGAAGAGTACATTGAAGCTGTCAATGAGTCCGGCACAGGATGGACGACATACGCACTAGATGAAAACGGAGATGTCCAAATTATCGATCGATTCCAGACCCTGTCTTTGGATGATTTAGCAGCTGCCACACGCGGCGCTAAAGAATGGATCGTCAAAATTGCCATTTTTATTGGAAAAGAACTCATCGGCTATGTAACGGGGGTTGTAATCGACGGACTTATTAAGAAGTTCATAAGCATAACCGGAGGTTATTGGACTGAGTATGCAGCAAAGCAACTCCTTGGACGCCCCGTACCCGCAGGCAACACGTACCGTCTACCTTGCAGCGTCTATCCCCCCAACTCCGGAGAATACATTCGTTGTATAAATAGTTAGGATACGGCTATGTTGCCAGTCATCATTGCCCCCGTAATTGGTGTATGGGGTATCCAGTATTTCCTCAACAAGAAGTGGCTCTGGGGCATTGGGTGCATAGCGATAACATTAATATGCTATTTCCTTAGCCTCATTGTCAAAGCATGCTGGCCGAGCGCCATCTCTTTTGGAATTGCTCTTCTCAGCTCGGTCCAGCTATATGGAAGCAAAAAGGGTTTGTCCTTCTTTAATGCCCTGATATCGGCTCCGCTACCTCTGCAAATCTACTGGGGAATTATGGCCGTCATCGTTCTCTTTATGCCCCAAATCCCCTTCAGCGACGTTCCCGGCTTCTCCTAACGCGTCGCCGATTCAACCCCATACAATCCAGCTCACAAAAAGAGTCGGTCGAGCAAATGCTCTAAAAATAGAGCTGGCCGGGCAAAGCCCGACCAGCTCACAAACTTTCCCTCAGCCCTTTTTCATCCGCGCGCGAGAAAGCCAGCAAGGATACCACAGGGCCCGCCCCGGGAGTGTTTTCTTCTGAGCGATCCCGCAGCGCGAAGCGCGAGGACCAGCGAAGAAGAAAACACGCCGGGGCGGGCCCGGACAGGTTAACTTACTCCTTCTCGACCGCGCGCATGATCGCCTTGTAGATCTCCATAAGCGGGATGATCAGGAAGGCCAGACCCAGCGCGGCAAGAACGCCCTTGAGCTCAAGCGTCACGGGGCCAAAGAACATCTCGGCAAGCGTCGGCTGCACGGTCACGATCACCGTCAGCACCAGTGCCAGCGCGGCGGAAGCCCACAGCCACTTGTTCTGCTTCTTCATGGTGAACAGCGACGCACGACGGCTGCGCATATTGAAGCAGTGGAAAATCTCAACCATGTTGAGCGTGATGAACGCCATCATCACGCCTTCCTCGTCGGCATTGCCGGCGATCATATCGGCGATGTGGATGTAGCCCATGTCAAAGTACACGCCCACAAAGAAGCTCGCCAGCACCAGCACGGTGATGATCAGGCCCTGGACCACGCAGTCCAGACCCATATTGCCGGCAAAGACGCCGTCCTTGGCGTTGCGCGGCTTGCGCTTCATGATGTCGCCCTCGGCGTCCTCCATGCCCAGCGCGAGCGCGGGGAAACAGTCGGTGACCAGGTTCACCCACAGCAGCTGCACCGGCTGGAAGATGGTAAAGCCGATGAGCGTGGCGATGAATACCGAGAAGACCTCGGCAAGGTTGGCCGAAAGCAGGAACTGAATGACCTTGCGGATGTTGTCGTAGATGCGACGGCCCTCTTCACAGGCACCGATGATGGTGGCGAAGTTGTCGTCGGCAAGCACCATATCGGCAACGTTCTTGGTGACGTCGGTGCCGGTGATGCCCATGCCAACGCCGATGTCGGCGCGCTTGATGGACGGGGCGTCGTTGACGCCGTCGCCCGTCATGGCGACGATCTGGTCGCGCGACTTCCAAGCCTCGACGATGCGGGTCTTGTGCTCGGGCTGGACGCGGGCGTACACGCCGTAGTCCTCGATGTGTGCGTCGAGCTCCTCGTCGCTCATGCGATCGAGGTCGGCACCGGTGATGGCATGGCTGCGATCGGTGACGATTCCCAGCTGCTTGGCAATGGCAACGGCGGTGTCGATATGGTCGCCCGTGATCATGACGGTGCGAATACCGGCGTCGTGGGCCTCGCGGATGGCGTCGGCGACCTCGGGGCGGACAGGGTCGATCATGCCAGACAGGCCGCAGAAGACCAGGTCGTGCTCGAGCGCAGCGGGGCTGCAGTCGCTCGGGACCTCGGTGTAGGTGCGGCTTGCCAGCGCCAGAACGCGCAGGGCCTCGTCGGCCATGGCCTTGTTGGCGGCCACGAGCTCGGCGCGACGCTCCTCGGTCAGGGGGACGACCTTTTCGCCCTCGTAGATATGGGTGCACAGGCCAATCACCACGTCGGGTGCGCCCTTGGTGTACTGCTCGTACTCGCCATCCAGGGTCTCGACGACCACGGACATCATCTTACGGCCCGAGTCAAACGGGGCCTCGCCCACGCGCGGATGCTCGGCAGTCAGGCCAGTGAGGCCCGCCTTGCCGGCATCGTTGACGAGCGCGCACTCGGTCGGCTCGCCCACGGCCTCGCCCAGCTCCTCGTCCCACTGGGCATCGGAGCAAAGGGCCATACCGGCCAGGAACTTCTCCTTAGGCGCGGCGAGCTCGTGCTTGACGACGGTCATCTTGTTTTGGGTAAGGGTGCCGGTCTTGTCGGAGCAAATAGTCTGCGTGCAGCCGAGCGTCTCGACGGCAGAGAGCTTGCGGATAATCGCCTGGCGCTTGGCCATCTTGGTCACGCCAAGCGACAGCACGATGGTCACGACGGCGACCAGGCCCTCGGGGATGGCGGCGACGGCGAGCGAAACGGCGACCATAAAGGTGTCGAGCAAGGCAGTCGGATCGGTAAGGACGTTGCCCACGCCGTGGCGGAGGATATCGACGCCAAAGATCACGACGCAGATGACGATCACCATAATGGTGAGGATGCGGCTGAGCTCGGCAAGCTTCACCTGCAGCGGCGTAAGCTCTTCCTTGGCCTCGGCCAGGGCACCGGCAATCTTGCCCATCTCGGTATCCATGCCGGTGCCGACCACGACGGCGCGGCCACGGCCGTACACAACGGTGGAACCCATGTAGCACATGTTCTTGCGATCGCCGAGCGGCACGTCATCGGTGCCCGCGGCAAGCTCGATCACGTTGGCGTGCTTCTCTACGGGCACGGACTCGCCGGTGAGTGCGGCCTCTTCGATCTTCATCGTGGCGCTCTCGAGGACGCGGCAGTCGGCCGGGACGGAGTCGCCCGCCTCGAGCATGATCACGTCGCCGGGCACGAGCTCGGCGCTCGGCAGGTGCACGAGCTTGCCGTCGCGCAGTACCTTGGACTGCGCCGCGCTCATCTCCTGCAGGGCCTCGAGGGCCTCCTCGCTCTTGGCTTCCTGGACCACGCCCAGCACCGAGTTGACGATAACGACGAACATGATGATGACGACATCGGCAAAGTCGGGCTCGCCCTTGACCATGCCCGTGAGCGCGCTGATGACGGCGGCAACGATCAGCATGATGACCATGGGGTCGGCCATCTGCTCAAAGAAACGCTTCCACAGCGGCGTCTTCTCGGCTTCCTCGAGCTTGTTAAGGCCTGTCTTGGCGAGGCGCGACGACGCCTCGTCGTTGCTCAGGCCAAGGTGCTCATCGACACCTTGGTCGCTGAGCACCTCCGCCGCAGCGGACAGGTATTCCTTTTGCATATAGAGTCCCCTCCTGGGATTCGGGCCACTCAGCAGATTGATGCCCGATCATAATTCCCAGGAGAAGGGCAAGGGCTCATCAAGGCTGCCGTGCTGAGCGGCAGTTGATAGTGGAGCTATGGTACCCCAAAGCAACGCGTCTAGCCAAAACAATCCATTTGGAAATACGGTCCATAAGCAACGGTGCAGACCGTGTGATGCTCAACATTGATAAAACGTTTTTTCTTCGGCGCATCATCGAACTAAAATATCGCCCAGATAGCAGCGGTTAGAACGGTTGGTAAAGTTTTTGCATATACCGTTTTTCCGCAAAAAATGAACTTCTAATTCGGCATACGGTCGATTTTTTGGGGTATTCGGTCGTCATTTCGTTATAATCATCTCAGTTTTATTTCTTATGGTTTATCTATCAGCGCAAGACGATGTCAGATGGAGGTCTGAATGTACAAGCGCACTAAGATTGTATGCACCATGGGTCCCGCCTGCGATAGCGACGAGACCATCCGCGAGATGATCAAAGCGGGCATGAACGTCGCCCGTTTTAACTTCTCGCACGGCTCCTACGACGAGCACCACGGTCGCATCGAGCGCGTCCGCCGTATTTCCAAGGAGCTCGGCATGCCCGTCGGCATCCTGCTCGACACCAAGGGCCCCGAGGTCCGCACCGGCCTTTTGGTCGATGGCAAGAAGGTTGCCGTCAAGACCGGCGACAAGATCGTCGTCACCGCTCAGCCCACGTCCGAGGATTTCCACGGCACCGCTGAGCACATCTCCCTCGACTACCTGGCTCTGCCCTCCGAGGTCGAGAAGGGCTCCCTCATCCTGATCGATGACGGCCTGGTTGCCCTCGAGGTCGAGTCCGTCGACGGCCAGGACATGACCTGCGTCGTCAAGAACGACGGCCTGATCGGCGAGCGCAAGGGCGTCAACATGCCCAACGTCAACATCTCGCTGCCCGCCATCACCGAGCGCGATCGTCAGGACATCCTCTTTGGCCTGACCGAGAACATCGACTACATCGCCGCTTCCTTCATCCGCGACGGCGAGTCCGTCCGCGGTATCCGCGAGCTTTGCCGCGAGAACGGTGGCGAGCACGTGACGATCTTCCCGAAGATCGAGTGCGCCCTGGGCGTCGAGAACTTCGATGAGATCCTCGAGGCATCCGACGGCATCATGGTCGCCCGTGGCGACCTGGGCATCGAGATCAAGCCCGAGCTCGTTCCCCACATCCAGAAGGAGATCATCGCCAAGTGCAACGCGGCCTACAAGCCCGTCATCACCGCTACGCAGATGCTCGACTCCATGCAGCAGAACCCGCGCCCGACGCGCGCCGAGGTTGCCGACGTTGCTAACGCCATCTACGACGGCACCGACGCCGTTATGCTGTCCGGCGAGTCCGCTGCCGGTAAGTACCCGGTCGAGGCCGTCAAGATGCAGGCCAGCATTGCTCTCGAGACCGAGAAGTACCTCCCGGCTCACGCTCCGCTCGAGGTTCCGGCCGACGCCCACGGCACCCGCGTCGTCAACAACGTTGTGGGTATGTCCGCTGTGAACATGGCCACCACCGTTGGCGCCAAGTGCATCACCGTGCCGACGACCACCGGTCGCACCGCTCGCCTGATCTCGCACTTCCGTCCCAACATGCCGATCTGCGCGTTCTCCCGCCACGAGTGGGCCGTCCAGCAGATGATTATGTACTGGGGCGTTATCCCGCACCAGGCCGAGATCACCCAGGGCACCGTCAACGGCACGATCGTCAAGGCGATCGAGACCGCTAAGGAGCTCGGCTACGTTGAGGCCGGCGATCTGACCGTCGCTACCGCTGGCGATCCCCGCATGAGCGTCCAACTCGAGGATAAGGTCTCCTCGACCAACGTCGCTTACGTCGCTCAGGTGCGCTAAATCGTACTTGCAAGCAAATTTGCATTGCAAGGGGCCCGGAAGGCATTGCCTTCCGGGCCCCTTTTTTAAGACCTTCTCCATATGTCACTTCATCGATTTGCGTTCAGTCGCAAGCCTCTCCGATACCGAGCGCACCACCGAAGACGCCCTGCGAGGGGAGCCGTTGGTCAATTGGGGTGAACTGTTCACCGTCAAGCCGGCCGGCTAGCAGCTAGCGATCAGAGGGACTGCGGGGACGTCAGAAGCGGCAACGCGAGCCGCAAAACCCGCCTCGGTCAGCTCGATGACCTCGGTAAACGTTTCGTCGAAGAATTCCTCGGTCAGCAGGCGGTATGGCGGATGGTCGGGCTCGCCGGGGTTTTCGCGCACGATCTCGTGCATAACGCCGATGGTCTTGAGCACATACTCCTTATGGATGGGATACTGCCCAAAACGCGTCGCCGCAGTATACAGGCGATCGGTCGCGCGCGGAATCGAAACAATGCCGAGCGTCTTGCCAAACCAGTCAAAGTCACCTTGCTTTTTAATGCGGAACTCCTCGCACGGCTTGCCGCCGTGCGCCTCCAGGTACTGATTCACGCGCGTATTCCATACGGTATCGGCCACCAGATGCGACCAGACACCCAGTGTCAAATCGAGCAACGACTGCGCCACGTCCTCGGACGCAAGCGAGAACTCACAGGCGCCGGGACCGGCAACCGGCTCGGCATCCTTGTAGCGCTGGGGATAGTGCACGCGATTCAGTCGCTCGCGCTCCTCGACAATCGAGGTAGCCGCGGCTGGCGCACCGGTGGGCGAACTTTTAAGCAACGGTGCCACATAGGTATCCCAGAACTCATGCTCACGAGGCTTAGGGATAGGCTCGGGCTTTGCAAAGTGCGTAATGCGGTACGGGATGGGATCGGCGATGCCAGGGACCATATAGCCCACGAAGATATCCGGAACCACGCAGCCAAACAAAAAGGCATTGCGGTCGCGCACGCTATTGGCAAGCGCACCGGTGCGCTCCAGCAAACGCTCCGTCTGAGCGATATGAATGTTCCAACTTGGCATAGCCACCCCCATAAAAAACCTGGATAACTATACCATCACGGCAAAGCCGCGCGGGCGGCTACGCACGCTCTACGCAGCAACTAGTCCGTAGCACCGCTTTCGGTTCCATACGACGGCGAAGGTGCCTCGACCACATGGTGATATCGATCGATATAGATTGCACGGGCACCCAGGCGCCGCACCAAATCCTGGTGATGCGTGCTCATCAAGACCGTCTTACCCGCCGCGACGTAGGCCAGCAAGAAGTTGACCACGATGTCGCATGAATCCTCGTCGAGTCCATTGGTAGGCTCGTCGAGGACCAAGATATCCGGGTTCATCGACACCACCGCAGCCAGCGCAACGCGCTTCTTTTGCCCGCCCGAGAGCTGATAGGGAGAGGCGTCGGCAAGGTCGGCAACCTGGAACAGCCCCATGGCATCGCGCACGCGGCGCTCGAGCTCGTCTGCCGGCAGTCCCATTTGAGCCGGGCCAAACGCGATCTCCTCGCCCACCGTGGCGCAAAAGAGCTGCGCATCGGCATTCTGGAACACAAAGCCCACGCGCTGATGAAAACGCTGAGCGGCCGCGGAATCCTTTAGAAACGCCGCATCGATCACGTGCCCATCAAACAGGTATGCCCCTGCGTCAGCGAGTTCAAGGCCGTTAATAAGGCGCATGATCGTCGTCTTGCCGCAGCCGTTGGGACCTAGCAGGGCAACGAGCTCTCCACGGTCCACCTGCAGCGAAACGCCGTCGACCACCGTATGGCCCGCATAGGAAAACACCACGTCGCGAAACTCGATGAGCGGCGTGGTCTCAGCGCCAGCAGCACCGCTCGCGCCCATCGCGTTATTCGTATCGTTTGCCAAAACGTCGCCCTTCCCTATTCACATCAACGGATCGACCGCCCGCGCTACAGCACCGCGCACAACACGGCGAGCAGAACCACAACGACCGCGTAAACCGCATCGCGCCAGCCAAAGCCGCTCCGCGCAGGAGCCGGATACACACCGGCAAAGCCGCGGCAGAGCATGGCCTCGTCCATCGCGCGGCTGCATTCCATCGCCTTGATAAACGTCATGCCCATGATACCCGCGATCGAATCGGTACGCGAAAATCCCTCAGGCGCACGGCCAACGCTGCGCAGCATGACCGATTCGCACAGATCGTGCGCCGTGCGTCCCAGCACCTCGATATGCTTGAGTGCCATATCAAAGGTAAAGATGACCTCGTCGGGCAGGTGCAGCATTTTGAGCGCCGCCGACATGCGGCTCCAGGTAAGCGTCCACGAAACGCCCAGCACCAGCGACACATTAATGAAGGTCTTGAGCGCAATCTTGAGCATGGCGCCCGTGGCAGACGCGCCCAGCAGCAGGGCAGGCAATGCCAGAACCACCGCAAGCCCCGTGGCGCCGAGCGCCGGTACAATGGTCGCACGCAGCCCGCGTGCGGGGCGCACCGCGACCAGCACCAGCGCGATAGCCGCCATCAACATGAGGTACAGCGGGCTCTGCGTCAGACACACGCATAGAACGCAGTCGAACATCCCCACCAGGCGCACCGGAGCCGAAACGCAAGAAAGGGCGCGGTCGACCATCGACCCGCCCTCGTGCGCGCCCCCACCCAGGCGAACCCGCTCAAGCAGGCTCGCCAGGTGCAGGACGTTCTTTTGCATCACACGATGCCGAGCCCCCACGGGCTCGTATCGCTCCTCGACCGCAAGCCAGCTAGGCAGCTCGACCATCTGCATGCGCTCAGTTTTCCTTGACCGTCAGCGAAATCAGACGGAATGCGATGGTGAGCACCGCCACGCCAATCACGCCGGACAGGATATACATGGCAGCCTGACCGGCAAAGCCGAGACCCTGCTCCTCGGAATAGGCCTGCAGATAATCGCCCGTGGGCAGCGCGTCGGCAAAGGTCGGGGTATCGAGGCCGACCGAAGTCTGCAGACTGTTGTCACCAGCCTCCTGAACGGCGGTCGCGGCGCCCTCAGCGTCCCACTCGCCCCAGGCGTCACCCGTGGCCAGCAGGCCCAGCGGCGTGGCCACGACAAGCACGGCGACCAGGATGAGCGTGGGGACCAGCGAGGTCTTCTCGGCAGCAGCGCCCTCGGCAGCAAGCTGGCCATCGACGGCCTCGGGCCCGACGATAACGCTCGGCGCCGTCTTCTTAATGAAACCGTAAATCGCAGCCGTCGCCACGCCCTCGACCACGCCGGCAACCAGCATATGCGGGATCATCATGGCAGGAATGGCAATAGACAGTGGGAAGGGGCAGTACAGCGGCGCGCCCGAAGCGTTGGTAAAGAGCATCGGCTGAATACCAAACTCGATTGCCGCGCACAGGGCCGCCAGGCACAGGCCGACCCAGCCGCTTACGATGGCCGAAACCGAGGTGCCCCAGCTCTTGTCGTGCAGACGGCTGTTGAGCGCACGGAACACGATAGCAGCGGCAAACGGCAGCACGAAGGCCATGTTAAAGCAGTTGGCGCCAAAGGACAGGATGCCGCCGTCGCCAAACAGCAGTGCCTGTAGCGCCAGCGCGACCGAGACAGCGATAGCCGCGGCCTCGGGGCCCAGCAGCAGCGCGATGAGTGCGCCACCGACGGCGTGACCCGTGGTGCCGCCGGGCAGTGGAACGTTAAACATCATGAGCAAGAAGGAGAACGCGGCGCAGATGCCCAGGAAAGCCATGTGCTCGCGATCGAGCGTGGCACGCACCTTTTTGATGCAGTGGACCCAAACGGGCACCATTGCCACTGCCATGACGGCATCCGTCTGCGGGGACAGATAATTATCTGGAATGTGCATGCACGCCTCCCGGTTATCGGCATGCGGAATTGCAACGCCGTTTGAATCACCTTTCCAGTGTTACGTAATGTCAGATTCGTAACACGACGCGGGCTATCATAGCAAAACGGCGCACTGCCGACAAAGCAGCACGCCGTTATGTAATGCGCGTGTCATATATGCAGGCTCAACGGTGCCTTATACCGGGCATAGCAGTCACGTAGGACTCGGCAGCAGCCACCGCTGACCCATACCCCAGCGCAGGACCTAGCCGCGGACCTCGCCGTTCACACCCTTGCACACCTTGGTGACGATCTTCTGGTGCGCCTTCTCGACCTCTTCGCTGGTGAGCGTGTGGTCGTCGGAGCGATACGTAAGCGCGAAGGCCATGGACTTCTTGCCCGCACCGATGCGGATGGGATCGCGGTAGACGTCGAACAGGCGCACGCCCTCGAGCAGCTTGCCTCCGGCACTCGTAATACGACGCTCAAGATCCTCGCAGGTCACAGTGTTGTCGACCACGATAGCGAGGTCATGCTCAACGGCCGGGTACTGCGAGAACTCACGGTAGTTCTCCTGGTTACGGGCGCCCTTGATCAGCTTGTCCAGGTCAAGCTCAAAGGCGACGACGACCTCGTCAATGCCCATAGCCTCGCGCGCCTCGGGGTGGATCTCGCCAACCCAGCCCAGCACGGTACCGCCCGAGAGCACCTCGGCAGCACGACCCGGCTGCAGGAAGGCATAGCTCTCGCCCTCGACGGGACGGAAGCGAACCTTCTCAATGCGCAGCTGGGCGAGCAGCTCCTCGACGATGCCCTTGCCAAAGAAGAAACGCAGCTTGCGGTACTTCATGCTCCAAGACTGCTCGCTCCACTGACCCGAGAGCACGCCCGCGACGGACTTGGTCTCCTTGGGCAGGCTGGCGTTCTCGCGACCGTGGAACAGACTGCCGACCTCGTACAGGTGCACGTTGGGCGTGCCGTGGGCCTCGTTATAGGCAACGGACTGCAGTAAGCCCGGCAGCAACGAGCGGCGCATCTCGGTCTGCTCGGCGACCAACGGGTTCATGAGCACCACGGGGCAGCCGCGGCCTTCGGTGGACATGCCGATCTTCTCCAGGTCGCCCGGGGCAGCAAAGCCAAAAGTCGTGGTCTCGTTGAGGCCGCAGGCGCGCAGGATCTCGCCGACCTTGCGGGTAAGCTTCTGCTCGCGCGTCAGACCGCCGATATGGTTCTTGGCAGCCGGAATGGTCGCCGTGACGCGACCCATGCCCCATAGGCGCAGGACCTCCTCGATCAGATCGATCTCGCGCGGCAGGTCGGGACGGAAGCTCGGCGGCGTGACCATAAAGTCCTCGCCGTCGCGCTCGACGGTGCAGCCCAGGCGGGTGAGTGAGCGCTCGATAAAGTCGGGCTCGATGTCAGCACCGCAGATGGCGCGCACGCGGGCCAGGCGCAGCTTGATGCTGTCGATGGTCTTGGGCGCGGGGAACACGTCCACATAGCCGGGGGCGACCTCGCCGCCGGCTATCTCCTCGATGAGCGCGCACGTCACATTGGCAACATCCACGCAGCCAGTCTCGTCGACCTGGCGCTCAAAGCGGATGGAGGCGTCGGAGATCAGCGAAAGGTCGCGGCTGGTGTGCGAGGTGCGGCCGGCGTTGAAGCAGGCGCTCTCGACCATCACGTCGACGGTGTCGTCCTCAATCTCGGAATCCATGCCACCCATAACGCCGGCCAGCGCCACGGGACGCTCGCCGTCGGTGATGAGGCCCATGCCGGCGTCGAGCACGCGCTCCTCGCCGTCGAGCGTCGTGAACTTCTCGTCCTGCTGGGCGGCGCGAACCACCACACGACGGTGGCCATCGCGCTCGGCAAAGGTGTCCAGGTCAAAGGCGTGCAGCGGCTGACCGGTGAGCATCATCACATAGTTGGTGATGTCGACAATGTTGTTGTGCGGGCGCACGCCCAAGGCGTTAAGGCGCTTGACCATCCAGTCGGGCGACGGGCCGACCTTGACGTTGCGCACGATGCGGGCAACGTAGCGGTCGCACAGGCCCTCGTCGGCAATCTCGACGGAAAGCTCGTCGTCGGTCGCGCGGCCGGTCTCCGCCTTGATGGCGGGCAGCTCAACGTGGAAATCGCGGTCGAAGATGGCGCCGGTCTCGCGGGCCATGCCGATCATGGACAGGCAGTCGGGGCGGTTGGGCGTGATCTCGCAGTCGAGCACGGTATCACTCGAGCCCACGTACTCGGCAAACGGCATGCCACAGGGCGTATCCTCGGGCAGGATCATGATGCCGGAGTGGTCGCCACCCAGGCCGAGCTCGCGCGCGGAGCAGTTCATGCCCATGGACACAACGCCGCGAAGCTTGCTCTTCTTGATCTTGACGTCGCCGGGAAGCACGGCGCCGATCATTGCCGTGACGATGTGGTCGCCGGCCTCGAAGTTCTGCGCGCCGCAGACGATCTGCAGCGGAGCGGGGTTGCCGTCGGCGTCGAGGTTCTTGTCGCCCACGTCGACCGAGCACACATACATATGATCGCTATCGGGGTGCGGGGTCTTGGTGAGCACCTTGGCAGTCACCACATGGTCGAAGGACTCGCCCACGGTGTCGATCGCCTCGACCTCGGTGCCGGTACGGATATATTCGTCCGAAAGGGTCTTGGGATCCTCCGGAATATCGATCATGGTCTTGAGCCAGTCGTAAGAAACACGCATCTAGCTCTCCTTTCATACTGAAAGCCTGCGAAGAGATGCAGGTGGAAACTTCAACTTTGTGAACATTCCTTACAAAGCGAGGGTTGTCCAAGTGCGGCAGATCGGCCCGAAAGAGGAGCGCCGCGTACTTTGGTACGCAAGCGACGAATGAGCGCCGAGGTGCCGTGCTTGGGCAAGCCGCAGCCTAGAACTGATTCAGGAAACGCATATCGCCTGTCATGAGCGTTCTGAGGTCGGGCAGATCGTAGCGCAGGGCCGCGACGCGCTCGGCGCCAATACCAAAGGCGAAGCCGGTGTACTTCTCGGGGTCGATGCCGCAGTTGACAAGGACGTTGGGGTCGACCATGCCGCAGCCCAGGATCTCGATCCAGCCGCTGTGCTTGCAGAAGTTGCAGCCCTTGCCGCCGCACACGTGGCAGCTCACGTCCACCTCGCAGGAAGGCTCGGTGAAGGGGAAGAAATGCGGGCGGTAGCGCGTCTTGCGGTCCTCGCCAAACATGCACTTAACAAAGTAGTCGAGCGTGCCCTTAAGATCGCCAAAGGTGATACCCTCGTCGACGACCAGGCCCTCGATCTGGTTGAACTGCGGCAGGTGGCAGGCATCGGCCGTGTCGGGACGGTAGACGGTGCCCGGGCAGATCATGTAGATGGGCGGTTTCTGCGACTCCATGGTGTGGATCTGCACACCCGAGGTCTGGGTGCGCAGCAGCACGTCGGACTCGCCATGGGCATGCGCCTCGGGATGCGCGACGCTGCCGGGGTTGTTGTCGACCACATAGAACGTGTCGCGAGCCGAGCGGCTCGGATGATCCATGGGCGCGTTGAGCGCGGTGAAGTTGTAGTAGGAGGTATCGACCATAGGGCCGGACTCGACGGTGTAGCCGATACCGCAGAAGATATCCTCGGCCTCCTCGATGATCTGCTTGATCAGGTGCTGGTGACCGATCTGCGGACGAATGCCCGGCAGCGTGATGTCGACGGCCTCGTGCTCGAGTGCGTGTTTGAGGGCGGCGGCCTTCATCTCGGTGGTGCGCTCGTCGAGCATGCCTTCAATCAGCTGGCGCATCTCGTTGGCGCGCTTGCCCATCACGGGACGATCCTCGGGGGCGAGCTTGCCCATCATGCGCATCAGGCCGGTGATACGGCCCTTGCGACCGAGCAGCTCAACGCGCGCAGCCTCGAGCTTGGCGGCGTCGTCGGCGCCTGCAACGAGCTCCTTGGCCTCTTCCTCGAGTTTGACCAGATCATCAATCAGACTCATGTCTTCCCTTTCGTCTCTCGCGCATCCCGCTTGCCGGGGCGGCTAGCACCCGATAGCTGCGGATGTGCGGCCCGGTTCGGCAACAAAAAACCGTCCTCGGGCATGTGCATTGCCCAAGGACGGTTAAATTCCGCGGTACCACCTTGTTTGACCCGGCGGATGTCTGGCCCGCCGCGCCCACTCTGCGCCTCTTGTCGCGAGGCTCACGGCTTCCCTACTGAGGCTTTGCTGCCACTGGCCGCGCGCCCGTTGAGGTCGCTGCTCGGGAGTGAACGCTTGGCCCTTGCCACCGCAGGAAGGCTTGCAGCCCATGACCTTCCCTCTCTTGCCGGCGACACGGCGGGCAAAACCCTCTCCGTCAACGCATTGGGCTATAGGATAACACATTTCGCGAGCGCATCGCCGCGTTCCGTTTTGTTCGTGCTGGGTACAAAGCAGGTAGTTGTGCAAACTGGCCGCGCACCCGCCTGCGGCGCTCGGCCTGCGAGATCAAGGATATGGTATGGGAAAGAAGCACGATAAGAAAGCCAAGCCCGCAGCGGGCAAGACGCCCAACGGCATCAAGGTCGATAAGGCCGTCAAAAAATTCCGCAAGCTCGAAGGCAAACTGTGGACCCGCGAGTACCTGCTCAAAATTGCCGAGTTCGATGGCGCGACGATTGCCCCCGCCAACGGCGCCGCGGCCCGCGCCGATGCCATGGGCACCCTTGCCGGCGAGCATCACAAACTCTTGACCAGCGAGAAGTCCGTTGAGCTCGTACGCTCGTTAGCGCGTGAGACGGTCGCCGGAGGCAAGATCGACGACCCGCAGCTGCTTGACGAGATCCGCGTGCTCGGCCGCGACCAGCGCGAGGCAAGCGTCATCCCCACCGAGGAGGCCGAGGCCTGGACCAGGCTCACCTGCGAGGCAGACGCCGTGTGGCACAAGGCCAAGACGGCCAATGACTGGGCGAGCTTTGAGCCCTATGTGGATAGAATCGTCGCCCAGCTTAAGCATCAGGCCGAGCTCATGGACCCCAAGCGCGACCCATACGACGTGTGGCTCGACCAGTACGAGCGCGGCCTTTCCACCAAGAGCTTCGACGCGTTTTGCGACGAGGTCAAGGCCACGGTCGTGCCGCTCGTGCACGCCATCGGTGAGCGCGGCCAGCAGCCCGCTGCCGAATTTTTGCATGCCCGCGTGCCCGAAGCCGCCCAGCGTGCCATGAGCTTCGACCTGATGAAGCTCGTCGGCCTTAACCTGGACGACACCACGCTCGCCTTTACCGAGCACCCGTTTAGCGAGGGCTTTGCCGTGGGTGACGCGCGCATCGCCACGCACATCTACGAGGACGATTGCATCTCCAACGTCTACAGCATCATCCACGAGGCCGGTCACGCCATGTACGAGCTGGGCGTGAACCCCGCCCATGCGCGCACGTGCCTGGAGGGCGGCACCTCCATGGGCATCCACGAGAGCCAGAGCCGCTTCTTCGAAAACACCGTGGGTCGCAGCCGCGCCTTTATGGGACCGCTGCTCGAGGTGCTGCGCCGCCACGCGCCCGAGGTCTACGGCGACGTCGACGAGGACACGCTCTACCACGCCGTGAACATCGCGCAGCCTTCGCTGATCCGCACCGAGGCCGACGAGCTCACCTATCCGCTGCACGTTATGGTGCGCTACCAGATCGAGCGCATGCTGTTTGCCGGCGAGGCCACGGCCAAGGACATCCCCGCGCTTTGGAACCGCTTCATGGATGAGTACCTGGGCATTCCCGTTCCCGACGACACGCACGGCTGCCTACAGGATACGCACTGGAGCGGCGGCTCGTTTGGCTACTTCCCCACGTATGCGCTGGGCAGTGCCTACGATGCCATGTTTGTGCCGGCCATGTGCCGCGACGGTGTCGACCTTAACGGCGCCTGTGCGAGCGGCGACCTGGCGCCCGTCCGTGCCTGGCTGGGCGAGCACATTTGGCAGTGGGGCCGCGCCAAGGACGCGCCGGAGCTCATCAAGGGCGCCTGCGGCATGGACTTTGACGCCCGCTACTACTGCAGCTACCTGCAGGACAAGTTCACCACGCTCTACGAGCTGTAAGGCATAACCGACACGTCAACGCAAAGGGGGCGCCGCGGAACCAATCCGCAGCGCCCCCTTTTTTTCACCTAGTCGTTTAAGAACGTCCCCAATGACTACCTTACAGAGCTTCCAGCGCGGCGGCGATGCGCTTCATGGCGGCATCGGCGGATGCTTGGTCGGGCGCCTCGGCCAGCACGCGGATAACCGACTCGGTTCCGCTCTTGCGTACGAGCACGCGGCCCTCGCCTGCCAGCGCGGCCTCGGCCTCGGCGATGGCGTTCTGCACGCCCATGTTCTCGAGCGCGGCGTCCTTGTCCGCCACGTGCACGGCCACCTGCGCCTGCGGCAGCAGCTTGCACGGAGCCGTGAGCTGCGAGAGCGTCTCGCGCTCGGCACGAATCACTTCCATCACGCGCAGCGAGGTCATAATGCCGTCGCCTGTACGCTCGATATCGCCAAAGATCGTATGGCCCGTCTGCTCGCCACCCAGGCTGTAGCCGCCCTCGCGCATCTTGGCATACACATGACGGTCGCCCACGCCGCTGGTCACGGCGCTCAGACCGGCAAGCTCCAACGACTTGATCAGGCCAAAGTTGCTGGCGATCGTCGGCACCACGGTACCGCCCGAAAGGCGACCGTGCTTGTTCAGATACACGCCGCACACGTACAGGATCTGGTCGCCGTCTACCACGCGACCGCGCTCGTCCACAGCCAAGCAGCGGTCGGCATCGCCGTCGTAGGCAAAGCCCACATCCAGGCCCTGCTCCACCACGTGGCGCTGCAGGCGCTCCATATGCGTGGAGCCGCAGTCGACGTTGATGTTAAAACCATCGGGCGCGGCGTTGATCACGCGCACGTCGGCGCCCAGCGCGTCAAACACCGGCTTGGCCACCGAGGACGCCGAGCCGTTGGCGCAGTCGATGCCGATCTTGACGCCCTGCAGCGAAAAGTTCGCGCTGGCGATGAGCGAAGCAATATAGCGGTTGCGGCCCTGCATGTAGTCCACCGTGGCGCCGATGTGGTTGCCCGTGGCCAGCGGCACCTCGCTCTTGCCGTCGATGTAGTCCTCGATAAGCTCCAGTACGTCCTCGTCCATCTTAAAACCGTCGCTGTTGACGAGCTTAATGCCGTTATCGCAAAACGGGTTGTGGCTCGCGCTGATCATGATGCCGCAATCGAAGCAGCCCTCCACGGTCTGATGCGCCACGCCCGGCGTGGGGATCACGTGCAGCATATAGGCGTCCGCACCGCTCGCGACCAGGCCGCTCACCAGCGCCGCCTCGAACATATAACTCGAGCGACGCGTGTCCTTGCCCACGATCACGCGTGCCTTGCGCTCGCGGTTGGCACCGTAATACCAGCCCACAAAACGGCCAATCTTATAAGCGTGCTCTACCGTCAGCCCAACGTTGGCCTCACCGCGAAAGCCGTCGGTGCCAAAGTACTTCATGCGCTCTCCTTACAAAATAGGGGCGAACAGATTGCCTGTCCGCCCCAAAATGGTACTCGATTATCTGCGCTACCAGAAAAACCCTACGCCGACGCGCTGTCGCGAGCCGCCTGGCATGTAGGAGTCTGACGCAGCGTAAGCGGCTTGTCCCCCGCCTCGGCCGACGTGGTCAGCGTATACGTGATCGTCGTCGTCTCGCCAGCATGCAGGTCAACGGTGCCCGAATAGAAGGGGATTCCATGCCACGTAGCGGCACCAAGACCAAACTGGGTACCCTCAACCGTAAGGTCACCGATGTTGCCACCCGTCGGGGCAAACAACGAGACATTCAGGCGTTCGTCGTCACGCGCGGCATCGGGTGCGCTCGCCGCAACGTAGTCGGGCAGCTTGCCAGCCTCCTCCTGCGTCATGATGTTCGTCAGGGTAACGGTGATGCGATACGAGCACGTGCCGTCACCGTTCTTGATGCCCTGGCCAATCTGCGTATCGGCGTTCAGATACCAGTCGAGCTTGGAGAAGCTCAGGTTGTTAAAGTAAACGCCGGCAACGGGATCGGCACTCGGGTCATCCGGATCGGGCAGCGAAGCGTCAATGCCCGTCTCTTTGATGGCATTCTGCTCATCATCGTTTCTCATCCACGCGATCAGGCGGCCCTCTTCGGCACCGCGCTCAACGGCGCTGACAAGCTTCGTAACATCGACATCGCCGATACCGCCAAGGACCTTGTCGAAGGCAGCGCTGGCGACGGATGCAAAGATGCCGTCAGACTCCTCGACCGGATAGTTCCAGTACACATCGTGCATGAGGACCTTTGCGGCGTTGGTGCCGTCGACAACCGTTCCGTCGGGCAGTGACACGTTACCGACCAGGCCCAGCAGATACTGCAGGAACACCGGGTCGATACCGATGACGCCATCAACGTCCTGTCCATACTGGGACTTCCACAGCGCGGCGACACGCTGCGAGTTGCGGGGCCAATCAGGCGAATAGGTATTGCCCGAGTTGTACAGGTTACTGTGGTTGCCGAACAGCGCCTCATCCTCTTCGTCGACGCTCTCGACTGCCTCATCCTCGCTGAGTCCAATGCGGGGAACAAACTCGCCAATCGACATCTGGCCGTCAGTGACCGAAATCAGGCCCTGCGAACCGCCAAAGCCGCCGCAAGCACGAATCTCGACGTTGTTCATGGCGTACACAAGGTAGTTGCGCGTCTGGCCGTTGGCGCCGAGCATCTGGGGAAGGACGGGGGCGACCTTCTCCGCCGCGTCAACCGCGCCGTTGAGGGTGGCAAAGCCGTCCTTGGCCTTATCGACCAGCTCGGTCACCTGGGAAATATGAGTATCACCAATACCCTGGATCTTCTCGTTGGCGCTCTTGAACACCTTGGAGCTATCGGAAAGCGAATCGGCAACGGCCTGCAGCGCGGACACGTTAATCATGCCGTCCTGGAACAGCTTGCCGGGCGTGGCCTGCGAAAGGTTGTCGGCCATGGGAACCAGCGCGTTGCTCGAGACATCGGACAGGGCATCAATCATGGTGCGGGCTGCGTTGATGTCACTGCCATACACCGGGATAAACGATGCCGCCGTCCACAGCGGGCTCGAGGTCTCCGCCTTCATGCTGTCGCAGAGCTCATCAATCTTCTTCGCGTCGTCAGGCAGCGTCGAAAAATCGCCCGACGTGACCTTGTCCTTAAGGCCACCGACGATCTCGACAGCCTCCTTCGCTTCGCTCTTTACGGTCTTTGCCGAGTTAAGCAGCATAAAGCCGCTTGCGCCAAGCGCAACGAGAAGCACCGCGACTACAGCGGCAATAATGGCGCCGGTGTGACGCTTTTTGCGCTCGCCCTTGCGATGGCGATGACGGACCAGACCGTCAGCGGTCGAACTCGACGAAGCGTCGCTACCGTAGTTCAAGCCAAAATCGTAATAATCTTCCTTGGAACCCGAGCCCGCAAACTCGGCACCGCTATCATCCAGGCGGGCGAACGTGCCAGTCTCGGAGGCGCCGGTGTAAATCGTGCCAAGGTTACCCGTAAGCCCCGCGCCACCGGCAGAGGGAGTATTGTTGTCGGCCTTGCCGGCATTAACGTTGCCGGCGGCATTCGCGGCGTTGGCAGCACCTGCGTTGTTCGCGGGTACCGAAGGAGCCCCGCTCGGCTGCGACGCGGAGGTTGCACCGCCCGCAAAGACATTCCCTCTTGCACGGCCGGTCTTTTTTGCCTTTTGAGACTGCTCGTACAGAGCGGTAAACATCGCCGTCTCGCCCGGGGACACGCGCTTACCGGAATCGCCCCGTCCAGCGCCGCCCGGCGTGCCGGCCTTACCAGCCCCGTTCGGACGCGGCGGAACTGCAGGACGGCCGCTATCGCTGCCCTTAAAGTGATTACCAGCCATAAAGAAATCCTCGCAATTGAGTCGCAATGAAAAAATCCATAACGTTACTAGTTTATGGCATTTTGAGCATCGACAGCTAAACTCCAGACACGGACGTCAATTGGCGAAAATGCGGCACAACACCTTTTCTGTCTTGGAGGCGGCGCCAGCTACACCGTGAGGAACATCATCACGATGATCATGGCAAAGCCGATAAGGTCGGTCGGCAAAAACACCGTGCCCAGCATAACGGCGCTGGTGATGGTCGCCGAAACTGGCTCCACAGTTCCGATGAGGCTCGCACGCACCGAGCCGATGTCCTTAACGCCCTGCATATAGAGCATGTAAGCAAAAAACGAGCCGATGACCACGAACACCGCGAGCGCCTCGACGCCGGCAGCGTCCAGCGCCGGCATATGCGCCCAGGGCTGCACGAAGGCACACGAGACCACGCCCGCCGTGAGCATTGCCGAGCCCGTGACGATGGGGCTACCGTATTCGGGCAGGATCTTGGCGGGAATCACCGCCATACACGCGGCGCTGACCGCACACATAAGACCTGCTGCCAGGCCAAGCGGCGAGATATTCAGGCTGGTGGGGTCGCCGCCGATGGCGATTAAAAAGGTTCCACCCAGAGCCAGGCCAATGCCGATGACTTCGCGAGTACGCGGCATGCGGCGATCGGTCACGCAGGCGTAGCCCATGATGATAACGAGCTGCAGGCACTGGAGCACCGTCGCGGTTCCGGCGTTCGTCAGGCGCACGGCCGAAAGATAGCAAAACTGGTTGAACAGCAGGCCAAAAGCGGTAAAGAGCAGAAGCTGCTTGCGATCGGCGGGTGTGGTCCAGAGCTTAATCAGGCGCTCGCGGTCGCGCGTAACAACCACGGCCATAAAGAGTAGACCGGCGAGAATCTGACGCACGCTCATAAGCCACAAGGTATCGACGTGGTAGGTATCGAACAGAAAACTCGCGCTGGTGCCCGAGAAGCCCCAAAACGAACCGCCCACCAGCGTAGCCAAGACGCCCGTGATCATCTTGCGCGTCGAAGCGCTGTTCAGGCGGTCGCGCCATGCGCGACGGGTGTTGCGGCTGAGCTCGTCGGTGCCCTCGGGCACATCAATGTTCGATATATCGGTCATCGGCACCGAAGCCCCTGCGCCTTCGACCTGCTCGACACACTCTTTGCTCATTCCACTCCCCCGAAACAGCCTGGAAACAATTCGGCTTACCTTACCACGGCGAAGTCACCAGCTGGAGGCTTGTCCGTTTATCGGTAGGACAATTCCGCAGGCGTCTTTCCATAGCCCGATACCGCAATGGCCTTGCATTATGCGACAGCCAAATCGCGGCAGCAGGCTCTTTTGAAATGGATACGACAAAGCCCCCGAATTCCACAATGTAAGCGATTTTTAAAAATGTTCTTGCCACCGAGTTCAGGCTCCGCTATATTATCCCTTGCGCGCTTGCGCACCCTTGATCGGGCGTTTAGCTCAGGGGGAGAGCGCTTCCCTGACACGGAAGAGGTCAGAAGTTCAAATCTTCTAACGCCCACCAAATGTTCGCAGTCCAGAGGCTTTGCTTCTGGACTGTTTTGTTTTATGCCGCCAAACATGCCAGCAAATTTTGATCCAAGGTCTGTATGCGATGGTCTTCGTATCCCGTAGGGGTGCCGGCAGATTGCATACGTCCTGGCCGAGCGTGACCGCAACATGTTGGTCAAGCATAATCTTTTGGATTCTTTTGGCGTGAGTGGCTTGGTTTTAGTAGGATTTGTCAGTGGCTTGACTAAGGGGGTTTTATAGCTGCCATGCAGGTAGCCGTGTTGGTAATGTTTTACCGACTTGTCAAATACCCCTCATTTATAATGCGTCTGCAAAATGACTAATTGCTTTGACCTGCTGAAACACTATATGTTGTGTTTGACCTAAAAAAAGAATACAGGATATAGATGCATCTTTGTCGTATGATAGATGGCGGACAGAGAACGAAGACCTTAATTGCCTCTTTTGAACGTGTCCTTGAGCCGCTTGATCGGCTCCTGGGAATGTCCGCATAGAGGCTTATGGTTTATCGAGAACACAGATTGCGCGACGGCGCCGCAAGACAGGGGCAAGCCCTGCCGGGCATCGTTTGGCTCTGAAGCGCAATGAGGCTACGACGCGAAAGAGGCAAGAGGATGAAGATCATCAAGCGCAGCGGCACCGAGGTTGTCTTTGACATCGATAAGATTGTCAATGCCATCCGCGCCGCTAACTTGGAGGTCGAGGAGAGCTCTCGTCTAACCGACCGCCAGGTGGTTTATGCGGCGCAAAACGTCGCCGAGGCATGCGAGAACGCGGGCCACACCGTTTCGGTCGAGGAGATCCAGGATTTGGTCGAGGACGAGATCATGCGTCTCGACTGCTACGAGGTTGCCCGCCACTACATCATCTATCGCTATGTTCAGAGCCTGAAGCGCCAGAAGAACACGACCGATGACAAGATCCTGTCGCTGATCGAGTGCAATAACGAAGAGGTCAAGCAGGAGAACTCCAACAAGAACCCGACCGTCAACTCCGTTCAGCGCGACTATATGGCTGGCGAGATTTCCAAGGACCTGACCCAGCGCGTGCTGCTGCCTCAGGAGATCGTGGATGCCCATAATGAGGGTCTGATCCATTTCCACGATTCGGATTACTTTGCCCAGCATATGCACAACTGCGATCTGGTGAACCTGGAGGACATGCTCCAGAACGGCACTGTTATTTCGGGCACGCTGATTGAGAAGCCGCACAGCTTCTCGACCGCCTGCAATATTGCGACGCAGATTATCGCCCAGGTTGCTTCCTCCCAGTACGGTGGCCAGTCCATCTCGCTGACCCATCTTGCCCCCTTTGTTGAGGTGAGCCGTCAAAAGATTCGTGGCGAGGTCGCCCGCGAGCTCGAGGAGCTCGGCGTTTCCGCATCTCCCGAAAAGGTTCGCGAGGTCGTTGAGGATCGCCTGCGTGACGAGATCCGTCGCGGCGTCCAGACGATTCAGTATCAGGTCGTGACCCTTATGACCACCAATGGCCAGGCGCCGTTCGTGACGGTCTTTATGTATCTTAACGAGGCCCGTACGCCTCAGGAGAAGCACGACCTTGCCATGATCGTGGAGGAGACGCTTCGCCAGCGCTACGAGGGCGTTAAGAACGAGGCCGGCGTGTGGATTACCCCGGCATTCCCCAAGCTTATCTATGTACTCGAGGACGATAACGTTCACGAGGATTCCCCGTACTTCTACCTGACCCAGCTGGCTGCCAAGTGCACCGCCAAGCGCATGGTGCCCGATTACATCTCCGAGAAGAAGATGCGCGAGCTCAAGCTGTCTAAGGGCGAGACCGCCGGCAACGGCGATTGCTACACCTGCATGGGTTGCCGCAGTTTCCTGACGCCCGACCGTTCGGGCAACGGTTTTAACAACGTTGCCAACGCGCTGAACTACGACCCGAACAAGCCCAAGTACTATGGTCGCTTTAACCAGGGCGTTGTGACCATCAACCTGCCTGATGTCGCACTGAGCTCGCACCAGGATATGGACAAGTTCTGGAAGATCTTCGATGAGCGCCTTGAGCTGTGTCACCGTGCCCTGCTGTGCCGTCATGAGCGCCTGATGGGTACACTTTC
Source organism: uncultured Collinsella sp. (assembly GCA_900543605.1). Classification (GTDB taxonomy): domain Bacteria; phylum Actinomycetota; class Coriobacteriia; order Coriobacteriales; family Coriobacteriaceae; genus Collinsella. The sequence goes on along the minus strand of UQSK01000002.1, from coordinate 44,018 downwards.
TGACGCCGCGCCGATTCTTTGGCAATACGGCGCCCTGGCGCGTCTGAAGAAGGGCGAGACGATCGACAAGCTGCTCGTGGGCGGATACTCTACGATCAGCCTGGGCTATGCCGGCCTGTATGAGTGCGTTAAGTACATGACGGGTCACAGCCACACCGAGAAGGAGGGCACGCCGTTTGCCATGGCCGTCATGCAGCACATGAACGACAAGTGCGCCGAGTGGAAGGCCGAAAGCGATATCGACTTCTCGCTGTACGGCACCCCGCTTGAGTCGACGACCTACAAGTTTGCCAAGTGCCTGCAGCGCCGTTTTGGCATTATCCCGGGCGTGACGGACAAGGGCTACATTACCAACAGCTATCACGTCCATGTGTCCGAGGAGATCGACGCATTCGACAAGCTCAAGTTCGAGGGTATGTTCCAGCAGCTTTCGCCGGGCGGTGCCATCTCCTACGTCGAGGTTCCCAACATGCAGGACAACCTCAAGGCTGTCATTCGCGTGATGCAGTACATCTACGACAACATCATGTACGCCGAGCTCAACACCAAAAGCGACTACTGCCAGGTGTGCGGCTACGACGGCGAGATCAAGATTGTCGAGGACGATGGCAAGCTGGTGTGGGAGTGCCCCAATTGCGGCAATCGTGACCAGGAGAAGATGAATGTCGCTCGTCGTACGTGCGGCTACATCGGTACCCAGTTCTGGAACCAGGGTCGAACCGAGGAGATCCGCGACCGCGTGCTGCATCTCTAATACCGCTCCGGGGCTGAACCGAGAGGGCCGCTTGGGCATTTGCTCGCTATTTCGGACAGTCCTGCGCAAGACGAAGGCCACATTAAGTGGCCTTCTTTGCGTGCGGAACTCATATCGAGCAAAAGCCCAAGCGGCCCTCTCGGTTCAGCCAAGTTGACGTAGCTGAGATGCAGCATGCGGTCTGCTCACTCCTCGAAGTTCTTAGCGGAAATAATTTGAGCTGCAGCTGCGATTTACTTGTGATGGCGGTTGAGCCGCAACCCAGTTTTTATTGGACCTCGAACCCTATGCTCGATGTTCGCTTCGTTCATTGAGTTACCCTTTGCATGAGGCCGGGACATATCGTCCCGCCCGCAGTTTCGCAGGCCGAAGGCCGAGAATGTTTGAGGACGGGAAGATATGTCCCGGCCTCCCGGGAGAGTTACTTATGAACTACGCGAACATTAAGTATTTCGATATTGCTGATGGTGAAGGCGTTCGTACTTCTCTGTTTGTGAGCGGGTGCCGCCGTGGGTGCAAGAATTGCTTTAACTCTGTCGCGTGGGACTTTGCTGCGGGCGAGCCGTTCGATCGCGCCGTCGAGGATAAGATTATCGAGAGTCTCGATCATCCCTTTATCGATGGCCTGACGATTCTGGGTGGCGAGCCTATGGAGCCCGAGAATCAGGCGGGGCTTGTTGACTTTATCGAGCGCGTGCGTGCGGCCTATCCTGCTGGGTCGGGCAAGACCATTTGGTGCTTTACCGGTGACGTGCTCGAGGAGCTTATGCCGGGTGGCCGTCATCATACCGAGGTGACGGACCGTATCCTGGCCTGCCTCGACATGTTGGTGGACGGCCCGTTCGTTCAGGATCTGTACGATATCTCGTTGCGCTTTAGGGGCTCGAGCAATCAGCGCGTGATCGACATGAACGCCACGCGCGCTCGTGCTGCACGTGAGGGCGTTGCGCTTTGCGATGCTGTGGAGCTTTGGCGGGACGATCCGGTCTATTCGACCCATACTATGTAGCTGGCAGAGGTTGCGTGCCGGCGTGGTACCATAGCGCGAACGCGAAATCGAAAAAAGTGAGGCCCAGATGGTCGATCAGGAAAAAGTCGAGACTGCCATTAAGCTGCTGCTTGAAGGTATAGGCGAGGACCCAACTCGTGAGGGCCTGCTGGAGACTCCGGCACGCGTCGCCCGTATGTATGGCGAGATTGCCGGCGGTATGGACCAGAGTGCCGAGGAGCACCTGTCCAAAACTTTTGCCGTCGCTTCGAACGATTTGGTTATCGAGCGCGACATTACGTTCTACTCGCTGTGCGAGCATCATCTGCTGCCGTTTTATGGCAAGGCCGCCATTGGTTATATCCCTAACGGTCGGGTGGCTGGACTTTCCAAGCTCGCCCGCACGGTTGAGGTCTATGCCCGCCGTCTGCAGCTGCAGGAGCAGCTGTGTGCGCAGGTTGCCGATGCTCTCATGGAGTATCTTGCTCCCCAGGGAGCGATTGTGTTGATGGAGGCCGAGCATATGTGCATGACGATGCGTGGCGTGCAAAAGCCCGGCACCAAGACCGTGACGCTCGCTCGCCGCGGCATCTTTGAGACCGATCCGTCGCTCGAGGAGCGATTCTTTAGGATGCTGGACCGCTAACCATGAGAGCCGTTAACGACTTTGCATCGAAGACCGATGAGGGAACGCCGCGTCGCGGTTTTATGGCTTCGGGCCTAGCCCCCTTTGGTGCCATGCCTCGTATCGATTACATCTGTGCCAACGGCCTGTTCCGGCGGCACCTGGGCAACATTGCACAGTTGGAATCGGGGCGTATCTTCTGCCGCCACGGTATTGACCATCTGCTCGATGTCGCTCGCATTATGTGGATCAAGAATCTCGAGGAACAGCTCGAATTTGACCGCGAGGTCATCTACGCCACGGCACTTCTTCACGATATCGGCAAAGATGAACAGTATGAATCGGGTATATCCCATGATGTTGCAAGCGAACGCGTCGCTGATGCGATTCTCGGCGGCATGCCCGATGACGTAGCGTTTGAGCCGGCCGATGCTGCGGCCATTAAGACGGCCATTCTGGGCCATCGAAAGCTGCGCGTGAACAGCCAACCGCTCGAGCGTCTGCTCTATGCAGCCGACAAAGCGTCGCGCGCCTGCTTTGCATGCCCCGCGCGCAATGCTTGCAATTGGAGCGATGATAAAAAGAACCTGTCGATTCGCGTGTAGTTAGTTTGCGCGGTCGGGGTTCTAAACGAAGGAGACGATCGCGATGAGTAACAAGAAACTGCCCGAGAATGCAACCAAGACTGAAGGCGCCGAGCTCGCCCGCCGTGGAAGGGGCGAAATATCCACCGCAGCGGCGGTGCCCCACGTGAGCTATGACGACCTGCGCCATGCTGACCGCATTACTATCGACGGTCTCGAGGTCTTTGCCAACCACGGTGTGTATCCCGAAGAGAACGCGCTGGGCCAGAAGTTCATCGTGTCCTTGGTGCTCTATGCCGACCTGCGTGCAGCAGGGGAGCACGACAACCTGGATGCCTCGATTGATTATGGCTCGGTGTGTCACGATGTCGACGGATATCTGCGCGAGCATACGTTTAAGCTCATCGAGGCTGCAGCCGAGGGTGTGGCCCAGATGCTGCTGCGTCGTTACCCCCTGCTGCTTGGCGTGCGTGTTAAGCTCGATAAGCCTTGGGCTCCCGTCGGTCTTCCCCTGGCAAGCTGCGGCGTCGAGATCGAGCGAGTGCGCTAGTCGACGCTAGAGCTTGTTGAGGGGTGGCCGCTTGAGCCGCTGCGACAGAGCCCTATTGTTGGGGCAGTATGTGTCGAGCAGGACGTGGAACCGCTGGTTGTGGCTTGGCTCGAGCAAGTGGACGAGCTCGTGGGCGACAACCATGTCGAGGCATTCGATGGGATAGGCGGCAAGTTCGCGTGCGATGCGAATGGCGCCGGATTTGGGAGTGCATGAGCCCCAACGCGTTTTCATGCTGCGTACGGAAACGCGAGAAACGGCGACACCCATTGCGATTTCGTATGCGTGCACCATATCGCGCAGCGCCGATGTGACTTCGGACGTATAGAGCTGGTCGATGTGGGCTTGGAGCTCATCGGACGTTAGGCCGTCGAGGATTGCGTGCCGCTTGGTCTGTGGGTCTTCGTCCGATTTATCGGTACCCATAAAACTTGCGAAGGTGGCCTGTTTGGGTCGCGGTGCGGGTGATGTAAAGTTGTGATCGAGCGCATCCTGTACCGTGATGGGCTTGCCCCAAAGTGCAATGATGGACGAGGGACTGAGCGGCTCTCGCGCCGTCGCCTGACGTCGCTCACGCTGGGCAAGTCGGTTGACAATCCAGGCACTGTTGCGCTTTACAAACGCTTCGATGCGCTCGCGGCTGGCGCCGAGCGGTGCACTGGCGTGGACCTCACCGCTCGATGTGACGCGTAGGTTGAAGCTCTTGACGCGCTTTTTGGTAACTACGACGGGGATGGGCGTCCCATCCGGTCGGGATACGGAAATCGTAAACTGCTGCGTCAAAAGCGGTCCTTCAGATTGGGGACGGGCCGGCATGTCGACCGTTCGGCATGCCGGCCCGCTCAAGGGATGTGAAATTAATAACGCTCAAAGAAGGCAAGCGCGTTGTCGCTGCAGAGCTTCTGCATCACGGTCTTGCCAAAGTGCTTGGAGAGCATGTTCTGGAACTCGGGCATCTTGCTGGCGTCGGAGAGGAAAGCGGGCACCGCGGCACCGTCCCAGTCGCCGCCGAGCGCAATGACATCCTCGCCGCCCAGGTCGAGCCAGTGTTCGATATGGGCTGCCAGCTGGTCGAAGGTGACATCTGCGGCGGTCTCGTCGGTTGCTTCGTTGGATAGGAACTCGCTGCAGTAGTTGAGGCCGACGATGCCGCCCATGTCGCGAATGGTGCGGAATTGGTCGTCGGTAAGGTTGCGCTTGACGCCGCAAACCGCGCGGGAGTTGGAGTGGCTAGCGACGAAGGGGCGCGTGGCGTGGGCGACAACCTCGTCAAAGCACTCATCGTTGAGGTGGGAGACGTCGAGTACCATGCCGGCGTGCTCCATCTGCGTAAGCGCCTCGATGCCGGCGGCGGTGAGGCCGGCGTGGGTGTCGTGGCCGCTCGCGAGCGGTCCCTGCGCGTTCCAGCTGAGTGACGACATAAGCACGCCCAGGCTCTTGAGTACCTCGATCAGCGCGGGGTCCTCGGCAAAGAACGTCGCGTTTTCGATGGTGTGGATGCAAGCGACCTTGCCGTCCTTGAGCGCAGGGCGAATGTCTGCCGCGCTGCGTACGTTGACCATGCGGTCGTGGTTGAGCATTGCCTGGCCGCTCATGTGCGCCATGATCTGCGCCTGGAAGCGCGCAGCGTGGGCGGTGGGAATCTCATCGGGGACAAACGTGGCGAAGCACTGTGCCCACGGCGTGTTGCCGATCTTTGCGAGCGAGATGGCGCAGGCGTTGCCCTCGATGAGGTCGAAATCTTGCGGATGCGTTTCGTCGCCGGGGAAATAACCGTCGGTGCCGGCGGTAAAGCGCAGGTCGAGATCGAGCGTGGCCCAGCCGATGCGGTCGGCGGTGTCGCAGTGTAGGTCAAATACGGGATATGCCATGGTTCCTCCGGTTGCAGCGTTTCTTTGCAAACTGTCTTTGAATTGTATGACTAGGGTATAGTTAGCGCCATATGTTCACGGCGGCCCGCGTTGTGCGCCGCCCTTATCACGGAGGTTACCATGTCCAACCAGGGCAAGAAGGTCAAGACTCATTATCGCGGCACGCTCGACGACGGCACGCAGTTCGATGGCTCCTACGATCGCGGCGAGCCGCTGGAGTTCACCTGCGGCGCCGGTCAGATGATCAAGGGCTTCGACGCCGCTGTTGTCGACATGCAGGTGGGCGAGAAGAAGACCGTGCACATTCCTGCTGCCGATGCCTACGGCGAGCACAACCCCGAGATGGTTATTACCTTCCCGGCCGAACAGGTTCCCAACATCGAGCAGATCGAGAAGGGCATGAAGCTTTTCCTGTCCACGCCGAGCGGCATGCCCGTCCCCGCCGTGGTCATAGACGTAACGCCCGAGGCCGTGACGCTCGACGCCAACCACGAGCTGGCCGGCAAGGACCTCAACTTTGATATCGAGCTCGTTGAGGTCGAGGGTTAGAGTATGCCTGAACGCTTGGTTTCGACGACATGCTTGGGAAATCTCAACGATCCGTCCTATGAACTCCTGCTTCGCCGGAAGTTGGGCGGCGTCTTTGAAGTTGACGAGCTGCTGCTCGATTGGGACCAGGCTGATGTATGCGCGCTTGTGGGCGTGACGGAGCTGGGGCGCACGGTCGATGTTCGGCTGGATGCTGCCGACGGCGGTCGTTTTACCGACGGCGACGTGCTCGCCATCGACCGTTCGGGCATGGTGCCCGTGGCGGTTGTCGTGCGCCTGCGCAGTGCCGAGGTTTATTTGGTCGAAGTTGACCGCATGGACCCGATTGCGCTCGCGCATGCGTGCTGGGAGATCGGCAATATGCACGCGCCGCTTTTCCGAGGCGATTCGGACGAGTATACCGTGCGCATGTATACGCCGGTGCAGCCTGTTTTGGGCCGCATGCTCCGGGGCGTCGAGGGCGTTCGGCTCTCGGTGGTTACCCGTGAACTCGATGCGGACCGGCGCTTTGCGTCGAGTGCGGCGGATGCCGTCGTGAGCATGGCTCCCGACTTTACCATCGTAAAAAAGACGCGCGGCTAAGCGCGTGTATACGCAAGGCGGGCTTTGAGGGGCGACCAATCAAGGTCCGTCTTGCTGTTGATAGGAGGCTTTGGGGAAGCATATGGGTCTTGAGGGAATCAAGCTGATTGCATGCGATTTGGACGGCACGTTGCTGCATCCGGGGGAGCACGAGCCGCGTTCCGAGGCCTTTGAGCTCATCGATGAACTGCATCGTCGCGGCATCGTGTTTATGCCGGCGAGCGGTCGTCAATATGCGAGCTTACGCTACCTGTTTGCCCCGGTGGCCGATGAGCTCGCCTATGTATGCGAAAACGGAGCCCTAGTGATGAACGAGGGGCGTGCCGTTGTCAAGCGTTCCATGGAGCGTAGCCTTGCTATGGATATCGCGAATGCCGTGGTTGCGTATCCCCATGCCGACGTGACCCTTTCGTGTGAGGGACACCTCTACACCATGAGCGGCAACGATGCGTTCGTCGACCATTTGCGCTATGAGGTCCACTGCGATGTGGCGGTGGTCGACCGTCCTGAGGACATCGACGAGGACGTCATTAAGATTGCCTTCCAGACGCCCGAGGTGGATCAGCCGGCGGCCCTGGAGTATTTTGAGCGCCTCTTTAGCGACCGTGTCGACGTGATGACGTCGGGAACCGAGTGGACGGACTTTATCGGCTTTGGTTCGGGCAAGGGTTCCGCGCTTGCCGATTACGGTCGTGCCCTGGGAATTTCGCCCGACGAGATGATGGCGTTTGGCGATAACGAAAACGACCGCGACATGCTCAACGTCGTGGGCCATCCTTATCTAATGGAGAGCTGCAATCCCTCTATGCGTGGCATCAACGACCGCGTCCGCTACGTGCGCACGGTCGAAGAAGAACTGCGCCGCCTGCTCGCCGAGTAGATATATGTGACATGCCTAGGAATCTCTTTTTGCTGCAGAGTGCAGAAAGGTGGATTTTAAGGCATGCCCCGAACATCTACCGGCAGTCGGGGCAGAGACCCTCGAAGATGGTGTAGTGCGACGTGACGTGCCAGCCGATTTGCTCGGATGCCTTGGCGTCGAGTTGGGCATCGAAGGGGAGCGGTACGTCGATGACGCGGCTGCACGAGGTGCAGATGATATGCGCATGCGGCTCGATCGTGCGATCGAAGCGGCTGCCGCCCGGCGTCTTGATGGAGAGAATCTCGCCGGCGTCGGCCAAGAGATTGAGGTTGCGGTAGACCGTGCCGCGGCTGATTTTGTCATCCTGCGCGCGCACGACGTTGTAGATTTCGTCGGCGGTGGGATGGTTATAGCTTTGGCGCACGGCGTCAAGAACCAGCTTTCGCTGCCTGGTATTCCTTCTTTGCACCGCCATGCGCCTCGCCTCTTTTCTATCAACGGTCGTAGGTAAATGATACCGTATTTAGCACACAATACTAATAACGAGGCGTGAAACCGTCTTCATTGGCAAGTGGGGCTCGGGCCTGGGCGTCTACGAGGCGAAAACGCGTTCCCATACGCTCGTAGGAGGCATGAAGCGCCTCGAGATGAGATAGGATATTTGCCGGAGCCCCCTGTATCTCCATCTCGACTGAGCCGTCTTCCATGTTACGCACCCAGCCGGTGAGCGCGCGTGCCTGCGCGAGGTTGGTGTTGGTAAAGCGAAAGCCAACGCCCTGGACTTGCCCCGCCCAGCGCAGGAAATAGCGCAGGGGAGTGTCTTGAGTGGCCTCGTCGCTTGCGAGCACAGTAAGCCTGCGGCGCAGCTCGAGCTCGACGTTTGATGGTTTTTGAGGCTCTCGACTGCCGCCGGTGACGCTGGAGAAGAACGTATCGAAGAGACCCATAGCTATGCCTGCTTGCCTGCGTCGGCTGGGAAGGTTATGCCGGCCTGCTGGCGCACGGCATCCATGATGCGCAGTGAGACGAGTGTGACATCGCGGTAGTGGCCAAGCTCGTGGCGTCCCGCCGGGGTCTCCCAAATCTCTTCCTTAACGTTATCGATGCCGCCGATGGCGGTGATAAAGTCTGTGAGTTCGTATTCCATAGTGTTGCTCGATTTGGGCAGGTCGAGCACGCGGCCGTTGTCTCCCTGTTCGCGCGGTGCCTCGGTCGCCGAGCCGCGTACGACGTCGCCGCGATAGTCGATGCGGACGTTGCGGGGCGTGGACAGATGGTCGATCTGGATAGTGCCACGCTCGCCTTCGATCTGCGAGGGCAGCAGGTCGTTCGTAATTTTGGAGTGCGCGAGCTCGACGGAGATACGGCCACCGCCGTAGCTGGCGAGGATGGAACCGCAGCCATCGATGGGGCCGTGCGTGAGCTGTCGCGTGGTGGGATCGAGCAGAGTGGTCATGCTCGTAAGACCGGAGGGCATGCCGAAGATCTCGACCATGGGCTCGACGGTGTAGACGCCGATGTCCATGAGGGAGCCCGAGGCCATGTGGCAGTCGAAGATATTGGTGGCGCGTCCCGCGAGAATTTCGTTGTAGCGCGAGGAATACTTGCCAAAGCGCAATGAGGCGCGGCGGATGGGGGCGATCTCGCCCAGGGCGTCCTCGATGGCGTGGAAGGCGGGATCGTGGAGGGGACGCATGGCCTCGAGGGCCACGACACCTGCTGCCTCGGCGGCGCGGAAGACTTCCAGCGCCTGCGCTTCGGTGGCGCAGAAGGGTTTCTCGACGATAACGTGCTTACCGCCGGCGATGCAGGCGAGCGCCTGTTCGTGATGGAGTGCATTGGGGCTGCCGATGTAGACGGCATCGACGTCGTTGGCGGACGCGAGCTCGTCGAGTGCGGTGAAGTTGCGTTCGCCGCCGTGCTCGGCAGTAAAGGCGGCGCCGCGATTGGCATCGCGCGAGAGCGTACCCACAAACGCGGCTTGGTCGTTGGCGTTGACGACCTGGATAAAGTCGTCGGTAATCATGGATGTGCCGATGGTCGCTATACGCAGCATGTATCCCCCTCGTGCCGTTCGGTTTACAGGATGAGTGTAGCGCGAAGGGGCGGGAAATAGCGTGCGAAAACGCCGTTACAGGTCGCTCTCGTTAAAGCCGGTGTCGATATCGAGGTTGCTGCCGTCGGCCGCCGTGGTGGCGAGCTCATCGCAGCGCTCGTTGAGCTCGTGGCCGGCGTGACCCTTAACCCAGATGAACTCAACCTTGTGCTTGCTTTTGGCGGTGAGTAGGCGCTCCCACAGGTCGCGGTTCTTGACGGGCTGCTTGTTGGCGGTTTTCCATCCGCGCTTTTTCCAGCCGTCGATCCAGTGCTTGTTAAAGGCGTTGACTACGTACTGCGAATCGGAATGGACCTCGACCTCGCAGGGGCGGTTAAGTGCCTCGAGCGCCACGATGACCGCCATGAGCTCCATGCGGTTGTTGGTGGTCTTGGCGTAGCCGCGCGAAAGCTCGGAGGTGAAGGTCTTGCCGGCGGGGTTGGTGTATTTGAGCACGGCGCCGTAGCCGCCGCGTCCCGGATTTGATCGGGCCGAGCCGTCGGTATAGATGATGACCTTCACGGGCTTCCTTTCGTTGGGTACGTTTCGTGTGAGTGACCATTGTAGCGCCATGCCCGCCGGGGGCTAGCAATCTACGATTTCTACCCCGTCTTCCGACGGTTAGTTGGCATGGATGATGCGGTTGAGCTCGTCGAGGTATTGCTGCAAGAGGGGAGAGGGCTTGCGCTCGTCGTGCATGATATAGCCTACGTGCATCGTTGGGGCGTCTGCTAACGGGATCGATGCCATACCCCATTGCATTTCATTGGAGAGGACACCGGTCGACAAGGTGTAACCGTTCGACGTGATAAGTAAGTTAGTAAGTGTTCCGCGGTCCGAGATTCGTATGTTGCGGTCGCAAGGGATATAGCTAAAAGGTTCCTCGGCGTAATAGAAGGAGTTTGAGGTTCCCTGCTCAAAGCTGTAGCGCGTATATGGTGTGAGGTCGGCAAGGGACAGCTGCGGGCGGCGGGCAAGCGGGTGGCGCTCGCTAACGAAGACGTGGACCGTCGCGTCGAATAGGGGATGGAAGCTCGCGCGCGCATCGGCAAAAGCCTTCTGCAGAACGCGGGCGTTAAAGTCGTCCAGATAGAGGATGCCGATGTCGCTGCGAAACGCGCGGACGTCATCGATGATCTGCGACGTGGTGGTCTCGCGCATGATGAACTCGAACTTGCTGTCGCGGCAGCGCTCGACCACGTTGACAAAGGCCTCGACCGAAAAGGCGTAGTGCTGGGCGGAAATGGCGAGGCGGGCTTGCGGGGTGCCGCCGTCCTCGTAGCGGGCCTCGAGCATATCGGCCTGCTCTACGACCTGGCGCGCATAGCCCAAAAGCTCGGTGCCGTCGTTGGTGAGCGTGACGCCGCGGCTGGAGCGCGTAAAGATCTCCAGATGGAGTTCCTGCTCCAGGCTTTTGACGGCGTTTGAGATGTTGGACTGAGCGGTATAGAGGCGCTGAGCTGCGGCGTTGATTGAGCCGGACTCTGCCACGGCAATCAGAAAACGAAGCTGCTGAAGGGTCATCGATGCCATCCTTTCGATTGCTATCTATAAAACCGATAACAGGTTAGCGCTTTTAAGTGATTGACCGAGGGAAACAATGCTCGTACTATTCAAAACACACAAAGGCGGTGGGTAATTAAGCCAACCACGGAACCGGGATGCGAAAGGAGGCCCGCATATGAATTGCTTACCAAGGCGAATGCCGGGCTCCTGTTTGCGCCCGTCGGCGTGATCAGGAGACAGCGACTTACTTCTCTCTTATTTATTTACTTTTGTTCGATCAAGGAGATCATCATGAGCCAGTTCATCAACAACCCCGAGCACACCTTTGGTTTCGATACCCTGCAGTTGCACGTTGGCCAGGAGAGCGCCGATCCTGCATCCGACTCCCGTGCCGTGCCTATCTACCAGACCACGAGCTATGTGTTCCGCAACTCCCAGCACGCCGCTGACCGCTTTGGTCTTGCCGACGCCGGTAACATCTACGGCCGTCTGACCAACTCCACCCAGGGCGTTTTCGAGGACCGTATCGCCGCGCTCGAGGGTGGCGTTGCTGGCCTCGCCGTCGCCTCTGGCGCCGCCGCCATCACCTATACCCTGCAGGCACTTGCCCAGGCCGGTGACCATGTGGTTGCCCAGAAGACCATCTACGGTGGCTCCTACAACCTGCTGGAGCATACGCTCTCCCAGTTTGGCGTCGAGACCACGTTTGTCGACGCTCATAATCTGGAAGAGGTCGAGGGGGCCATCAAGGACAACACTACGGTCATCTATCTCGAGACGCTCGGCAACCCCAACTCCGACATCCCCAACATCGACGCCATCTCCGAGATCGCCAAGAAGCGCGGTCTGCCGGTTGTCGTCGATAACACCTTCGGCACCCCGTATCTGTTCCGTCCGCTGGAGCATGGTGCCAACATCGTCGTCCACTCTGCAACCAAGTTCATCGGCGGCCACGGCACCTCGCTGGGCGGTGTGATCGTCGACGGCGGTAACTTCGATTGGAAGGCGAGCGGAAAGTACGCCCAGATCGCTGAGCCCAACCCCTCCTACCACGGTGTTTCGTTTGCCGAGGCTGCCGGTCCCGCTGCCTTCGCAACCTATGTCCGCGCTATCCTGCTGCGTGACGAGGGCGCCTGCATCAGCCCGTTCAACGCCTGGGTCCTGCTCCAGGGCACCGAGACTCTGTCGCTGCGCGTTGACCGTCATGTCGAGAACACCAAGAAGGTCGTTGAGTTCCTGACCGGTGACAGCCACGTCGCCAAGGTGAACCACCCGAGCCTGCCTGAGCACCCCGATCACGAGCTCTATCAGAAGTACTTCCCCCGTGGCGGTGCCTCGATCTTTACCTTTGAGATTAAGGGTGGCCAGGAGGCAGCTTGGAAGTTCATCGATCATCTGCAGGTGTTCTCGCTGCTCGCCAACGTGGCCGACGTCAAGTCGCTCGTCGTGCACCCGGCTACCACCACGCACTCCCAGCTCTCTGCCGAGGAGCTCGCCGAGCAGAACATCACGCCCTCCACGATTCGTCTTTCCATCGGTACCGAGAACGCCGAGGATATCATTTGGGATCTGAAGCAGGCCTTCGCCGCGCTGGACGAGTAAGGCGACTTGTGCAAGGACCCCTTGCGACTCGATAGGTATAACTGCATAAAATGCCTGCTCAAGGCGCCTGTGCGAACAATGGTTGCACAGGCGCCTTTTTTGCATAGAGAGGGTGCAAAAACAGGGTTTTTGACACGATTTATGCATTTGAGTTGTGGAAAACTCCTGTTGAGAGGATGTGAGTTTTACGCAATTGACGTGCGCCTTTTGAGTAAAACCGCAGGTCGCGATTTGCTCGGGGTACTATGCAGCGCGATCGAATCACACGCAGCCCAAACGCAGCAAAAACGCACTACGGAGGTTTCCAGCTACATGAGGATCGATTCACGAAAACCGAAAGCCGCCGCCCTTTCCGCCGCTCTGACCGTGGCACTTTTGGCGGGCGCCGGCGCAACTGATGCCCACGCGGCAACACTATCCGATACGGTCGGATCTACGCCGTCCGAGGCGACGCTGGTGCAGCCCGTCGACTACCGCGGTGACGGTTATGGCTCTATGCAGGAGTGGAACGCCTCGATGGGGGCGAAGCGCGATTCCCTGGAGATGCGCGCTCAGATCATTATGAATATGTATGGCGACTATGCTACCGATGACGAGCGCGCTGTGTTGCAGGGCTGCATCGACGGCGCGAGTAGCCTGTTGACGATGGGGGAGGTCGACGCCAAGTCGACCGAGCTCGACGAGCTTCGCTCTACGCTCGAGGATGCCAAGTGCGAGGCGCTCGAGGCTGCCGCAGCCGAAGCCGAGGCCGCTGAGGCCGTTCAGGCTTCGTATTACAACGCCGGCTCCGGCTCGTCTTACGCGTCTGCTGCGTATTACGCGAACGGCTCGGGCCTGACGCGCTCGAGCGGCGTCAATAACTATAACGGCCGCCGCGAGACTTATTACAGCAGCAACGTGTTGTATCACCACCGCACGGGCGAATGGACGCAGGACGCCGAGGGCTTTTGGCGCGATTCCGATGGCTACTACGTCGTTGCCGCGGGCGATAAGGCCCAGGGCTCCACGTTTACCGGGTCCAAGGGCGAGTGCAAGGTCTATGACTCCGGCTGCGCTGCCGGAACCACCGATTACTACACTGGCTGGTAATTTTTCTGCATCACGGATATTTGACGGACGGGCGTCTTTGCCGAGCTTTAGGGCAACGTAAGGACGCCCGTTCTATGTATGCGTTTGAGTTAACAGAGCGCTTACCGTGGCAGTACGCCGCGCATATGGGCGCGGGGCACACTAGTTCATGAGAAATAAGGTCTTTCTCGTGGAGGAAGTGGTCTTGTGAACGCTCGAGATATTGCTATTGCCGCCGTCGCATTGGTGCTTGGCTGCCTTGGTCCTACGGCCGCGCTCGTTGTGGGCATGCAGGGGTCTTGTGGGGCTGCCTCTATCGTGGTCAGTGCGTTGATCGCGGCCGCACTGCTGGGAAGTGCGGGTGTAGTCCTTTGTCGCGACGATGAGGACCAGGCGTCGGAGTCGCAGCTCTAACCGTCGGGACATCGACTACTGGTTATAGATGAAGATGAAAGCCGCCGTAAGGGGAGTGCTCCTTGTGGCGGCTTTGCTGTTGAGCCTGTTGACGTGGTGGGCCGGGCGCTACCAGCTTTTCTCGATATCGCGGATGCGCTGATAGAGCCAATCGTTTTGCGGCACTTGGATATCGTGTTTGACGGCCAGGCGGCAAATGGTGCCCGCGAACTCCTCGACTTCGGTTTTTCGTTGTGCGATGCGGTCCTGCGCCATTGAGGGCATACCGGCGGGGTCGATTCCCTCGATGAGGTGCACCATCTGCGTCAGGTCTGCCTCGGTCAGCTCAATGCCCTCGGCGTTGGCGACCGCAAGCGTTTCGCGCATGGCAGAAACAAAGCAGCGACGCTGCTCGGAGCCCGGCTCCGTGGCGCTTCCGTAGGTCCCGCCGTAGGCCATGCACGTCTGGTTGATGCCGTCGTTGAGCATGAGTTTGGCCCACATGCGGTGCGCAATGTCGCTCTCGACGGTATGGGCGATGCCGCAGCGCGTGTAGAGCTCGTCGATGGCGGTGACGGTTGCGGGCTCGGTGCCGGCCGCCGCGCCAAAGCGGATTTCGCCCGCATTGGTAAAGGTGAGCTCTCCGTTGAGGAACACGGCGTCCATGCCCTGGCAAATACCAAGAACGGTATGCTCCCAGCCAAAGCGCTCGGCAATCTTCTGCTCGCTCGTAATGCCGTTACACAGCGAGGCGATGAGCGTATTGGGTCCCACGACGCGCTCCATAGTCTTGAGTGCTTGGTTGAGTCCAGTCGTCTTGACCGTGAGAATGACCAGATCGGCGGGCGTTGCCTCGCTGGCGCGGACGGACTTGAGCGCACAGGGCTTGCCGTTGACGGTGAGCGCATCGCCCGCGTGACGCTCAAAACGGACGTCATCCATAACGTATTCGACGGCGTCGTTGCCGAGTGTCTGGGCGATCATACTGCCGTAGAGTAGCCCGACGCCGCCCTTGCCGATAAAGGTGACCTTGTTGATCTGCATGTGAATTATCTCCCCATATAAAAGGCGCCCGCGTAGGGGGCGCCTGATGGATTGTATGCCGCCAGCGCACCTTGTGCATGCAGGGTGGCGATTTTTAAATGAATGGACGCGTGGAGCTTACGCTGCCGGGCAGACCGCGAAGACGCGCGCGGGGTATCCGACGCCATCGCGGGCCTTGGGGAGGGCGCAGAAGATGACGGCGCCCGTGGCGGGAAGCTCGTCCAGATGGTCCATGACCTCAATCTGGTAACGGTCGACCGAGTGGATGTATTGCTCACCGGGATAAGGGTAGGCGTCCTCACGCGTGGTCACGCTCGCCTCCTTTCATCGGGCTTTTTGCTGATGTTAAAGCGGTGCCGTGACGGCTCGATTTCTGCTACGTTACGATACGTTCTCGATTGCGATTCCACGATGTTTCGGCTGCGTGACCATTGTGTTTCGCCTTGCCGGGGCGCTGATGGCGAAGGGAGGGGCCGTGCAATATCGCGTTGACCCCAAAAGCGGCAACCGTATCTCGGCGTTGGGACTGGGCTGCATGAGGTTTCCCGGTGCGCCGGGACGCCCGGATGCGAAGACTGCCGACGCCATCATCTCCCGTGCGGTGGAGCAGGGGATTAACTACCTGGACACGGCCTATCTCTATCCCGGTAACGAGGCGTGCGTGGGTGCGTCGCTTGAGCGCCTGGGCTTGCGCGACCAGGTTTTGCTCGCAACCAAGCTGCCGCATGCTTCGTGCAAATGCGCGGAGGATTTCGATCGGTTCTTCGACGAGCAGCTGCGTCGCCTGCGGACCGACCGTATCGACTATTACCTCATGCACAACATTACCTCGCCCGCCCAGTGGGAACGTGTGGTGGCGTTGGGCATCGAGGACTGGATCGCGCATCAAAAGGCGGCGGGGCGCATTCGCCAGATTGGTTTTTCGTACCACGGCAGCGCGGCTGACTTCCTTACGATGCTTGACGCATATGACTGGGATTTTTGCCAGATCCAGTACAACTATGCCGGCGAGCATTACCAAGCGGGAACGGCGGGACTCATGGCCGCCGCCGAGCGAGGCCTCGCGGTGTTTGTGATGGAGCCGCTGCTGGGCGGGCGTTTAGCGGGCAAGCTGCCGCCACGGGCCCGCGCTGTGCTCGATAGCGCCCGTGACCCGCATTTGCGCACTCCTGCCGCCTGGGGTCTTTCGTGGGTGTGGAATCATCCTCAGGTGACGATGCTGCTTTCGGGTATGACCGATACCGCGCAGGTGGATGAGAACGTGGTGTTGGCCGATCGGGCCCTGCCGGATTCGATGACAGCTACTCAGCTCGACACGATCGCGCACGTGCTGGATGAGTTTGAAAAATCGAATCGCGTGCCCTGCACAGGATGCGGCTATTGCATGCCGTGCCCTAAAGGCATCAATATCCCTGGATGTTTTGCCGCCTACAACGCGAGTTATGCGCACAGCTGGTTTACGGGTCTATCGCAGTACTTTACGGCGAGCGCGGTGCGCACAAGCGAGGCCAAGCTGGTGAGCAATTGCGTCAAGTGCGGCAAATGCGCGCGCCACTGCCCACAGCATATCGATATCCCCGAGCGTCTCGATGACGTGCGCCGACGCTTCCAGCCTGGACCCGTGACGGCAGCGCTTAAGGCCTTCGGCAAAACGCGCTCCTCGTGACCCTTTTATAACTTGCGGTGGAATAGTTCCTGTTTACGGCAGAATAGGGCTTAAACAGGGACTATTCCACCGCAACTGAAGGGGGCTGTCGTGGGCCATCGGGATTCATGTAATGATTCGCGTGGGGTTCGTTGGGGCATTTTGGGCGCTGGGCACATTTCTCATCGATTTGCATCGTCGCTCAAGAAGGTCGACGGGGCACGGCTGGTGGCTGCGGCCGGCCGCACTCCTGCGCATGTCGAGGAATTTTGCCGAGCGTTTTCGATCGATGCTGCGCATGGCCATGCCTCGGTCGACGATAACGGCGATGCGGCTTATGACGCGCTGATTGCCGACCCCGATGTCGACGCAATCTACTTGGCTCTTCCGCATGGCATGCATACGCGTTGGGCCTGTCGCTCGCTGCGCGCCGGAAAGGCCGTGCTGTGCGAAAAGCCGGCCGTTTTGAGTGAGGAAGAGGCTCTCTCGATTGCTTCCACCTCTCGCGAGCGCGGCGTGCTGTTTATGGAGGCGATGAAGAATCGGTTTTGCCCGATGCGCACTCGCGTAAAAGACTTGCTTGCGTTGGGTGAGCTTGGCCGTATTGTCTCGATTGAAAGCGTGCAAAAGCTCGATTACGGCGAGTCTCCTTCGGGCTATCTGCTTGATCCGTTGCAGGGCGGCTGTCTATATGACATGGGCTGTTATGCGGTCGGTTGGTTTGAGGATTTGCTCGCGGGCGCGTGCGAGGTTTCGTCCCGTGAAGTTCGCTGGCGTGACGTATCGGGCGGTCGCGTCGATTGGGCCGACGAGATCCATATGAGCGTCGGCGGTATACCCATTCATATGGTGTGCGACGGCAAAGCAGCATATGAAAGCCGCTTAACGATTGCCTGTGAGCGGGGCTCGTTGGAAATCGAGCGTCTCCATCGCCCCGAGCTCGCTCATGTGAAGTATTCCGACGGTCGAGTTCTCGAAATCGACGCACCATTTGAGGTCGATGATTTTTACGGTGAGGTATCGCATGCGACGCAGCTCATTCAGGCGGGGAAACTCGAAAGCCCCATCATGTCCCTAGCCGCCACACAGCGCTGTGCGCACATCATCGATGCGATTCGCTTGAAACTTTAGGGCGTGGGGGCTCGGCGGACCGTGCCCCTGATGCCCCTTTTATAACTTGCGGTGGAATACGGTCTGTTTGCGCCAAAATAAGGCACCAATAGACCGTATTTCACCGCAACTGATGAGGGGGAGTTGGAGATGCTGACGATCGGGTGTCATCTTTCGACGACGAAGGGCTATCGGGCAATGGGGGAGACGGCGTTGTCCATTGGCGCCAATACCTTTGCATTCTTTACGCGCAACCCGCGCGGTGGCAAGGCAAAAGACCTTGACATGGATGACGTGGCGGCTCTGCGCGAGCTTATGGCGCAAAACGACTTTGGACCGCTGGTGGCGCATGCCCCGTATACCTACAACCCCTGTTCTGCCAAAGAGCGGGCGCGCGAGTTTGCCTTGGAGGCAATGGCCGAGGACTTGCAGCGTCTGGAAGCACTGCCCGGCAACTACTACAACTTCCACCCCGGTGCGCATGTGGGACAGGGGGCAGACGCCGGCATTCAGATGATTGTCGACACGCTGTGCCAGGTGATGTTTGAGGGACAGCAGACGACGGTATTGCTCGAGACCATGGCGGGTAAGGGCACCGAGGTGGGCCGTAGCTTTGAAGAACTGGCGTGCATTATCGAGGGCGTTGCCGCCAAGCGCCCAGAGCTGTCCGATAAGCTGGGCGTTTGTTTGGACACCTGCCATGTGAGCGATGCCGGCTACGACATCATCCATGATCTGGACGGCGTACTTGACGAGTTCGACCGCGTGGTGGGTATCGATCGCTTGCATGCCGTACACATCAACGATTCGAAGAACCCTTGTGGCGCCCATAAAGATCGCCACGAGTGCATCGGCAAGGGATACCTTGGCAGCGAGGAATTTGGTGGCGGTATGCAGGTTATGCAGAATATTGTATCGAATGGCCGCTTGCGTTCGCTGCCGTTTATTTTGGAGACTCCGAACGAACTTGCAGGTTATGCAGCTGAAATTAGGCTATTAAGGTCATTGCAGCAGTAATAACTGTCACAAAGTAGAGTATTCCATTCACGTTATGGGTTTGTTTCAATCAGTTTTCTCATTGCAGATTCGTAATTCCGGGTGCATAATAGCCAACAGTTTTTGCAGACCTCTGAATCAAACGAGGTCACCGGAAGGAGACTGATTATGAAGCTGAAGAAGCTTGGCGCATTTGCCGCCACGGGTGCTATGGCGCTCGCCCTCGCTCTGACGGGCTGCGGCTCGTCCAACGCCACCTCTGGTTCTGATGCCGGTTCCAGCAGCTCTGACGACGCTAAGGTCGAGAAGGTCGACGGCTCCAAGGAGTACGCGCTCGTCAAGGACGGCACGCTGACCGTCGGCACCTCTGCTGAGTACGCGCCGTTTGAGTACAAGGATGACAACGGCGACTACCAGGGCTTTGACCTTGAGCTCATCAAGGCTATCGGTGACAAGCTGGGTCTGGATGTCGAGTATGTCAACAATGACTTTGACACGCTGGTTCCGGGCGTCGCTTCGGGCGCCAAGTATGACGTTTCCATCGCGGCTATCACCGACACGCCCGAGCGTGAGAAGGAAGTCACTTTCTCTGATTCCTACTACATGGACGATCAGGCTATCGTGACCAAGGTCGATAACACCGACATCACGGCCGATAACTTCAGCGAGAAGCTCAACAACGCCGACGCTACCATCATCGTCCAGTCTGGCTCGACCGCCGAGGCCTTTGCCCAGGAGAACTTCCCGAAGGCCAAGATCGTCCCCTACAAGGACGCCACCGAGTGCTTCAGCGCTCTGCAGTCCGATAAGGGCGACGCCGTAGTCACCAACCGCTCCGTTGCCAGCCAGCTGACCGCCGAGCAGTTCAACACCTGCCAGACCATCAAGCAGATCAGCACCGGCGAGGAGTACGCCATCGCCATCAACCAGGGCAACACCAAGCTCAAGGACGACATCAACCAGGCCATCAAGGACCTGACCGACGACGGTACCGTCGACGCCCTCATGGCTAAGTACAATATCAAGTAAAATAACTACTTGATTGCGCGCGGGCCCTTTCCGTTTTGCGGAGAGGGCCTTTGCGCTTCTCTTGACGGAGAGCGTTTCCGTCTCGTTTTGCCGGCAACTTCTACGATAGGAGCCACCTTGTCTCGACTGAACAAAGGGGCCGCGGAGCAGCGTTTTCCACTGTCCGCCTTGCTCCAAAAGCTAGCCTGCGTCATGGCCGTGGCGCTCGCGCTGGTGTGCGCGGGGGCATATGCGCCCACGACCGCTCAGGCGCTTGAGACCGCAAAGATTACCGCCCGACCCAACACCGGTTCGGGCAGCGATGTGGTCGGCGGCACCGAGACGCGCATTACCTGGGAAGTTCAGGCCGATGCCGACGAGGAGCTGAGCGGTCTTTCTTTGACGTTTGTCGACGGCACGACGTTTGGTACCGATGACACGCGATTGACGATGCTCTCGGGCGAGGACCTCATGGATCGTACGCCCATGAAGCCCACGTGCAAGGCTGACGGCCAGACGCTCAAGATTGACTTTGGCGAGACGGCGCCTGCCGGCGGCTTTTTCCGTGTCGAGGTTTACGGCGTGACCTTCCCCGTCGAGGGCGGCGATGAGGCCTTTAGCGGCACCTATACGCTCGCCGACGGGTCGACCAAGAAGATCTCCAAGATTCCGTCGGTGGAGATCAAGGGCGTGACGGCCTTCGATAACTTCCTGGCTGACCTTAAAGAGCAGCCGTGGGTCGAGGCCTGGAACTCCAATATGTTCCTGCGCCTGTTCCTGAACCCGGTCATTTTGGTCCAGAGCCTGCCGATCGTCTTTAAGGGCTTCCTCATGTCGCTTTCGATCGTGCTTGTGGCGTTTCCGCTGGCAATTCCCTTCGGTTTTGCCCTGTCGCTCATGCGCATCTCCAAGTCGCGCATCCTGCGCTGTCTCGCCGGCATCTACGTGAATATCATTCGCGGTACGCCGGCGTTCCTGCAGATCTACATCGCGTTCTTCGGTCTGCCGCTGGCCGGCGTCAAGGTTGACGACTATGTGCTGGGCGTCATCGTCATGGCCATGAACTCGTCCGCCTACCTGTGCGAGATCTTCCGCGCCGGTATTCAGTCAATCCCCAAGGGCCAGAACGAGGCCGCGCGCTCGCTGGGCATGAACGCCTTCCAGACGCTGCTCTACGTTATGATTCCGCAGACGTTCCGCAATGTTCTGCCTACGTTGACCAGTGAGTTCATCCTGCTTTACAAGGATACGTCGCTGCTCGCGGCCGTGGGCGTGGTCGAGATCGTCATGAACGCCCGCACCATCGTGGCCACGACGGGCTCCATTACGCCGTACGTGGTTGCCGCCCTGTTCTATCTGGTCATCACCCTGCCGCTCGCTCGCTTGGTGAGCGGTCTTGAGGCGAGGCTTTTGGGCACGGCCGAGACCAAGAAGAAGCGTCCCGCCAAGAGCGCCGGACAGGTTGTCGCGACGCCCGCCGATCACATCGCCGGTCTGTAAGGAGGTCCTATCATGAGTGAAACCAATAACTCGAACGAGGTCGTCGTCAGTATCAAGAACCTCCAGAAGGCCTTTGGCGACAACGTGGTCCTGCGCGATATCGATC
Source organism: uncultured Collinsella sp. (assembly GCA_900543605.1). Lineage (GTDB taxonomy): Bacteria > Actinomycetota > Coriobacteriia > Coriobacteriales > Coriobacteriaceae > Collinsella. The sequence continues at coordinate 22,580 of UQSK01000002.1, read as the reverse complement.
TGGATGTGCACAAGGGTGAGGTCGTTGTGGTCTTGGGCCCCTCGGGCTCGGGCAAGTCGACGATGCTTCGCTGCATCAACCGTCTGGAGCATCCCACGAGCGGCTCGATTGTCGTTGAGGGCGTGGACGTGTGCGCCAAGGGCGTCGACCTTAACAAGGTGCGTACGCATCTGGGTATGGTGTTCCAGCAGTTCAATTTGTTCCCGCACCTGTCAGTCAAAAAGAACGTCATGCTCGCGCAGCAGAAGGTACTCAAGCGCAGCAAGGAAGAGGCCGAGAAGATCGCCGTCGAGGAACTCACCAAGGTCGGTCTTGCCGAGCGTATCGATTTTATGCCGAGCCAGCTCTCGGGCGGCCAGCAGCAGCGCGTGGCCATCGCCCGCGCCCTGTCGATGAATCCGCACGTGATGCTCTTTGACGAGGCCACGTCGGCGCTTGACCCCGAGCTTGTCCGCGACGTTCTGGGTGTCATGCGCGACCTGGCACGCGATGGCATGACCATGATCGTCGTGACGCACGAGATGGGCTTTGCCCGCGACGTCGCCGACCGCGTCGTCTTTATGGACGGTGGCGTTATCGTGGAAGAGGGCACGCCGAGCGAGGTCTTCGACCATCCCAAGAGCGAACGCACCAAGGCGTTCTTGGGCAATATCTCGTAGCGGCGCGTCGAAGTTGTCGATATAACAAACGGGGACCGGATAGTATCCGGCCCCCGTTTTTGTTTGGGCGTGAACGACTGTTGTTGTGCGGTGCTCGGCTGTCAGCTGCTTTGCGACTTTCTGACGGCTTCGTTAGGCCAGCTCTGCTCCCAGGGCCTTGCAGGCCGCCTCACCCTCATCGTCGGGCGCATCGTAGCAAATGACGGAATCGACGACATTGACGCCCGCCTCGTCGGCATCGGCCTTCCAGTTGTCCATCCACTCGCCCTCGGCCCACGAATAAGAGCCAAAGAGGACGACCTTTTTATCGCCGAGGGTCTCCTTGACCTCGTCCCACATGGGCTGGAACTCGTCATACTCAAGCTCCTCGGAACCCATGGCGGGGCAGCCGAAGGCAATGGCGTCATAGCCGGCGGCCTTGTCTGCGGAGAAGTCGGCGCAGGAGATGACCTCTGCCTCGGCGCCGGCACCGGTTGCACCCTCGGCAACGAAGTTTGCCATGGCCTCGGTGTTGCCTGTACCGCTCCAGTAGACGACGGCGATCTTGCTCATATGTTTTCCTTTCGGTTGTGCGGCGTGCGGCCGCGTCTTGTATGCTCTATCGGGTTGCCTGGACAAGTTGTCCCAGGGTGCAGCCCTGTTGATAGATGTAGGTAAGGTATTGCGTGCATGCGCGATAGGAATCGAAGGTCGTGAGCGCCTGCTCAACGTTTGTGTATACCTTCCATGCGCCAAAGACCTTATAGTTTTCGCCGTGCTGGACGATAAACTGATGGACATCTTCGTAGGGATAGCCCAAAAAATAGCCAATTTCGTGGGGGAACTCGCATATGCACCCCGTATCGCAGTGCCTATTTCGCGCGAGTGCGCAGACGCTGCCGTCATAGGCGCTTTCTGCGGCATTGCTGCTTGCCAGCGTGATGCGCGCGGCGAGATGCACCAGGGATGCGGGCAGGTTGTGGACATCGTAACCTTCGGCGGCTAGCGCCGTCGTGGCACGGGGGTCGGAGAGGTATCGCATGAGGTCCGCAGGGCGATACACATAGATGAGCGCTCCGCAGGGGCGCCAGACCAAAACGCTCATATGGATTCCGAGTGGCTGGAGCTCGCGGTTGCATTGGGCTATGACGGCGAGCAGGCGAGAGCGTCGCTCTTCGATATGGGCGGCGCCGGGTTTTCCGTTTTGGTTGGCGTAGACGCCGGGATAGGTAAAGAGCGAAGCCGGCTTGATACCTGCGAGCGTAGGGGAGCAGTTTCGCACGACAGCCGTTTGGTATGTTGGGATGTCAATGGTTCGAGTCACGATGCTCCTTTCGGGTCCTCAGTTGTTAGCCAAGGAAAACTTATACACGAAAGTAAGCTATGGTCAACAAAAAAGTTTGAAGAGGGAAACTAATTGACCGAACGGACATGATTTTGGGTTAAGATGGGGACACCCCATGGGGGTATCTAGATAAGGCTACTTGAAAGGGGAACGCATGAGCGACTTGCTCAACCCTGCGAATCTCATCGTGCTGGCCGTCATTGCCGTCGGCATGTTTTTTGGACTGCGTCGCATTGCCGCTTCGACACACGGGAAGAGTTGTTGCAGCGATGGTGCGAGCGGCAAGAAGGCCAAAAAGGTTGTTGTGGTGGATACCGATGTGTCACACTATCCCTATAGCGATGAGCTGCTCATCGGCGGCATGAGCTGTGACGGCTGCGCTCAGAACGTGGCCAATGCCCTCAATGCACTGGATGGCGTGTGGGCAACGGTGACGTATGCGGACCACACGGCACGTGTGCGCTCTAAGCAGCCGGTGGATCGTGATGTCCTCGAGACGGCCGTGAAAGACGCGGGCTACTACGTCATGACGCTGTAAGCGTCGCTCTGGATGCGCTTCCTTGGCTAGGCTCGTCCGCGCAGTTCGATGTCTTGGATGTCGTCGAAGTCGATGGCGATGTCTCGGAGCTTGAGGAGCTTGAAGGCGGGGAGCGCTTCGTCGAGGATGCCGGTGCGGCTGCGATAGCCGTATGTATCGTAATAGGTGACACGAACCAAGTCGCCACGTTTGAGACCCTCGAGTTTTTTAGAAAGCACGAGGGCTTTTTCTTCCGTGAGCTCACGTTTTGGCTCGACGGTGATTTCCTGCTTGCGCACGAGTTCGTAGTATCCCGTGAGGGCGGCAAAGGGCATAAACTGTGCGGCGCGGTTGGCGCGCACGGCACCGTTGGCAGTGAGGTTGGGGTCGGCGGCGCGGCGTCTGCCCTCGGGGTCCGCCAGGCGCTCGAAGGCGGTCGGCGGGCGCACGGGCTGTTGTTTGGGTTTAGGCACGGTGTCCTCCAACTTGTTCGTTGCGTTCGCGCGCGGTGGCGCCGGCGGTAAAGCTTAATCCCTTGACGAGCGCGTTCTTGCCGTACTTGCCTTTCACGGCCAGGACGGCGCGCGCCAGGTCGCGCTCGCGCTCATCGGCCTCGATATCGCTGAACAGATCGATGGTGGCAAATTCCTCGGGCATGAGGTTGCCAAATCCCAGATTGATGCGCTTGACCGGTCGTTTGGGATCGACAGTCTGCGCCCAGAGCTCATCGAAATAGCCCATGATCTTCTTAAACGAATTGGTGCGCTCGGGCAGCTTTCGCGAGGCGTTAGAGTGCGCAAAGAGTGCGGCATAGCCACCGCGCGGTTTGCCGCCATGCTCTCCCACAAAGATGCCATCGATTGCCTGCGCTTCGCGCACCAGGCGACGCCGTTCGTCATCGCGCTGGACGGGCTTGGGCGCACGGGGCGCGAGCTCGGGGCCGGCGGTTGCGGTGGGTTCGATACTCGATGTGCTCGAGCGCAGGTGCCCGCATCCGTCCACATACTGCGCTGTACCGCTGGCGTCGAGGCGGCGTATGTCGGCGCGTTCGCTCGCGTAGCCCACAAAGAGCGAGATGCTGTCGCAGACCACGTGCTTATCGACCAAGTCTAAAACGGCGTTGTCGACCATCTCGCGCAAGACGGTATAGGCCTGCTCGTAGGCATAACCCTTCGAGAGCACCTGTCCTGTGGTGGTCGAAGTTGCTTGCGGGCGATAGGCTTGGATATCGGCGATGGTTGTCGGCTCGCGCCCGAAGGCATGGTCGATGAGATATTCGGCATTGACGCCGAGCTCGTCGTAAAGCAGGTTTTCGTCGAGCGCCGCGACGCCCATCAGATCGTAGACGCCGTATTTCTCGAGGCGGGCTGCCACGCCGGGACCGATGCCCCAGATATCGGTGATGGGACGATGGGGCCAGATCTCCTTGCGAAAGGTCTCGTCGTCGAGTATGCCGATGCGGCTGGGTACGTGCTTGGCGGTAATGTCGAGCGCTACCTTGGCCTGGAATAGGTTGGGGCCGATGCCGACCGTCGCCGTGATGCCGGTGCGCGCGAGGACCTCGTCGCGCAGCGTGCAGGCGAACTCTTCCGCATCGGTGTGATAGAGGTCCAGATAGGGCGTTACGTCGATAAAGCACTCATCGATGGAGTAGACGTGCACGTCCTGGGGGCTGACGTATTCCAGATAGATACCGTAGATTTTCGCCGACACCTCCATGTAATGCTGCATGCGCGGTGCGGCCGTGATGTAGTCGATGCCATCGGGAATTTCGAACAGACGGCAGCGATTATGTATCCCGAGGTCCTTCATAGCCTGTGTGATGGCGAGGCAGATGGTCGTGCGTCCGCGTGATTCGTCGGCAACGACCAGGTTGGTGGTGAGTGGATCGAGCCCGCGGTCCACGCACTCGACGCTGGCATAAAACGTCTTGAGGTCGATGCAGATGTAGGTGTGCTGCTCGTGCGCCACGCGTCCTCCCATCAAACACATGTTCTTATCGAATACATGTTCGATAATACCCGCTCATTCGGACATCGTCAAAACCTGCCCCTTTTGGTAGGTATGGCCGTGCGGTTGAATCGGGTTTTAACGCAGCTCTAAAGATTACGAAACAGCTCGGAAAATCTTGCTTCGTAGCATGAGCCTAACGATTGATACCGCCTATACGCACGGAAGGGTTGTGGGAAAGATGGTCAATTATGGGTTTGGTATGCCGACGCGCCTTGTTGCGGATGGAGACGTGGCTCGCTGGTGCGGACGATTGGTCGCTCACTACGGTGGCACCAAGGCGCTGGTCGTGCTGGGCGGTGACAAGCATACGCGCGATGAGCTCGTTTCGGCGGCACTCGGCTCGGTTGATCGAGCTCTGCTCGAGCGCGTGCTTTTCCGCTGCGGCTCGGTTGGCGATGGGGGAGACGAGCTGATCGACGAGGCCGTGGCCCTGGCGACCGACGAAGGCGTGGACTTTGTCCTAGCGATCGGCGATGCCGATACTGCTGGCTTTGCGCGCGAGCTCGCGCGTCGCATGGTGGCGCTCGATGTCGGCGAAGACGGCTTTGTGCCTTATGGATGCATTGTCTCGGAGGGCAAGGTGCCTGCTGTCGTGGGCACCGGCGAGGTTCCCGTTTTTGCCATCATCGCGCCCGAACTGCTGGAGGGCATTGGGTCTCCTTTGCGTGAGTTGCTCGGTAGCGTCTGCGCTGCGGCCTAATATCTGCCAGGAAGGGACAGGTTAATTTTGGTAGGTAAAGCGTTTGACCTGCCAAAATTAACCTGTCCCTTTTTGGTCGGTCGCCGTTTAGGGGCGGATTGGCAACGCTCGCTGATTACGGTCTTGACCTGCGCTAGAATAGGGTCATCTGATTATCCGGGCGCATGGAGGTATGCGCCCGTATGTTGAGGAGGACTTTATGGCAACTGTTGCCGCACCTATCGACGCTACGTCGACCGCCGCTTGGAAGGCGCTCGAGGCCCATCAGGAGAAGCTCGAGGCCGAGGGTATCGACCTTAAGGCATGGTTCGCCGCCGATGCGGAGCGCGTGAACAAGCTGAGCTTTGACGCCGGTGACCTGCACTTCGACCTGTCCAAGAACCTGGTGACCGATGAGACCGTCAAGCTGCTGTGCGATCTTGCCCGCGAGGTGAAGCTCGAGGAGCGCCGCGACGCCATGTTCTCCGGCGAGCACATTAACACCACCGAGGACCGCGCCGTCCTGCACACCGCGCTTCGTCGCCCGGCAAGCGAGAAGGGCCAGCTCATTGTCGACGGCCAGGACGTCGTCGCCGACGTGCACGAGGTCCTCGACCGCATGTATGCCTTCGCCGAGCGCGTGCGCTCCGGTGAGTGGAAGGGCGTTACCGGCAAGAAGATCGAGCACCTGGTGTCCATCGGCATCGGCGGCTCCGATCTGGGCCCGGTCATGGCTTACGAGGCTCTGCGTCCCTATGCTGACGCCGGTATCGACTGCCGCTACATCTCCAACATCGACCCCAACGACCAGGCCGAGAAGCTTAAGGGTTTGGACCCCGAGACCACGCTCGTGATCATCGTCTCCAAGACCTTCACCACACTTGAGACCCTCACCAACGCTCGCGAGGTCAAGACCTGGATGCTCGAGCAGCTCAAGGCTCAGGGCGCCATCGACGGCTCCGATGAGCAGAACGCCGAGGCCGTGGCAAAGCACTTCGTCGCCGTTTCCACCGCACTCGAGAAGGTCGAGGCCTTCGGCATCGACCCTGCCAACGCCTTCGGTTTCTGGAACTGGGTTGGCGGCCGCTATTCTGTTGACTCCGCCGTAGGCCTGTCGCTGATCGTCGTGCTCGGCCCCGAGCGCTTCCAGCAGTTCCTCGAGGGCTTCCATGCCATCGACGAGTACTTCTGCAATACCCCGCTCGAGAACAATGCCGTTGCGCTGATGGGCCTGCTCAACGTCTGGTACGTCAACTTCTTCGGTTCCAAGAGCCACGCCGTGCTGCCGTACTGCCAGTACCTGCATCGTTTCCCGGCCTACCTGCAGCAGCTCACCATGGAGTCCAACGGCAAGCATGTCCGCTGGGACGGCAGCGCCGTGACCTCCGACACCGGTGAGATCTTCTGGGGCGAGCCCGGCACCAACGGCCAGCATGCCTTCTACCAGCTGCTGCACCAGGGCACCGTGGTGGTTCCGGCCGATTTCATCGCCTTCGCCAATACCGCAAACCCTGCGACCGACAGCGGTCAGGACGTGCATGAGCTGTTCCTGGGCAACTTCCTGGCCCAGACCAAGGCGCTCGCCTTTGGCAAGACGGCCGACGAGGTCCGTGCCGAGGGCACGCCCGAGCAGATCGTCCCGGCCCGTTGCTTTGAGGGCAACCGCCCGACGACCTCGATCTTCGGCGACACGCTGACCCCGTTCGCGCTCGGCGAGCTCATCGCCCTGTACGAGCACATCACGTTTGTCGAGGGCACGGTCTGGGGCATCGACTCCTACGACCAGTGGGGCGTTGAGCTGGGCAAGCAGCTTGCCAAGCAGATCACCCCTGCCTTCCACGATGATGCCGCCAAGGCCGAGCAGGACGCTTCGACCCAGGCGCTCATCGAGTTCTACCGCGCGCATCGCAAGTAGTCGCTGCTGTTAACACATCGCGTCTTATAGTCAGGGGCCCGTATCCTATCGGATGCGGGCCCCTTTGCTTTGCCGTGGTCCCGGGGCGCACGGCCTTTGTGGAACATCGCCCGGGCGTCGCGCGCTGCGAGAACCCTGCGCCTAGATCTCGGCCTCCGCATGGCCTCGCTGCGCCTCGGGCAGCTCCCCGTAGAGCGGATGGTCTTCGAGCCTAAAGCGCTCGACCTGTTCGGGAGTGCGACCGCGTACAAAGAGCCACGAGCGATCAATCGGCGTTGCCATGAGCGTGCTGGGCAGCGCGTCGGCGCGGTCGGAAAACACCCGGGCACTCTCGGGATCCTGGAACGCCAGCACCAGATGCGTGTCGCAGTTGCCCATGATGGAGCGTGCGCGTGCCTCGCCATAGAGCGCATCGAGCTGGTTGGTCGACTGCAGCAGCAGCGTTGCCCAGATGTTGCGGCTTCGGATAATCGAGAGCACGTTGTCGATCTGGGGGATCTGCAGATTTGCGAAGTCATCGAGCATAAAGCGCACGGGCACGGGCAGGCTGCCGTCGGGCTGCCTATCGGCCTCACGAATGAGGCCCATAAACGCCTGCGAAATAAAGAGGCCGGTCAGCGGATCGAGATTGCGGTCAATATCGCTCACGGTTACAAACAGGGCGCAGGGGGTGTGTCCCATGGAAGCGAAGTCCACCTGATGGCACTCACGATAGAGCTGTGCCGCACCGTCGAATCCCAGACACATGACCTTTTCGGCAAGGATGCCGACGATGCTCGCGTGCATGCGCTCGGCATTTTGCGTAATGGCGTAGCGCCGCCATAGCGAGAGGGCGTAGCTTTGGGGGTCGGTCGTGATCAGGTCGTCAAACAATCGACCTGTGGCGCCGTCCTGCAGGTGCTCGATCAGCTTGATGACCGAGCTGATCGTCTGCTCGTCGGCGGGTAGCTGTTCGGTGACGTAGGCGATAAGACACGACAGCAGGTTTGCCGCCGCATGATCCCAAAAAGGCTGGTTGTTGTCCTCGATGGGGCAGATGGCCTTTGCCACCGAGAGGATGTCCTGCTGGTTGGGCCTGCCGTCCGCCTTGCGGCGAATGTGCCTCAGGGGGTTGTAGCCGCAGCGCTCGATGCCGGGCGCAAGGGCCGGGACGGTGTTGAGGTCGGCGAAGTTGAGACATTGCACGCGGTAACCGTGGGCTGCCAGCACGGGTCCCACTTCGCGACAGAGCGTGCCTTTGGTGTCGAGCACGATGTAGCTTGCGTTCATTTGCAGCAGGTTGGGCTTGAGGACGTTTCGGGTCTTGCCGGCTCCCGAGGGGCCGATCACAAGTGCATTGTTGTTGAGTCCCGTTTGGCGGGTGTCGCAGGAAAGCGTTCGATCCTTGGCGAGGATGGTGGACGATGCGGACTCAGATGCGGCGAGACGGCTGGCGAGGTTAGACATGGGCGACCTCCTTGGTGGTCGAGAGGATTTCGTGGGCAAAGCCGAGCTCGACGGCGCGCTCGGCCGAAAGGTAGGTGTCTTTTGCAGTGAGGGACTGGATGCGCTTGGGCGTGAGGCCGCTGCGGTCCGAGAGGATTTGCGTGAGGGTCTTGCGGGTCTGCATGAGACGCCGGCTGGTTTCCTGCAGCGCAAGTGCCGAGCCGCCTGCCCCCTGGGGGATCAGCGGGTCGTGAATCATGAGCTCTGCATGGGGCGCCATACGGCGATCGTCGCCGCCCATAAAGATCACGGCGCCCATGGACGCGGCGAATTCCAGGCAGACGGTGCGGATGGGGCACGATGCGAGGCGCATGGCGTCATAGATCGCAAGGCCCGATCGCACGCTTCCGCCGGCGCTGGCGACAAATATGGTGATGGGGCGGCTGGGGTCGGTGGCATCGAGCAGGCGGATCTGCTGGCATAGGTCGTGGGCCATCGGGGTTTCGATGTTTCCCATGACGGAGAGCTCGCGACGGGCGAGCATCTCATCGTAAATGCTGGTGAGCGTGATGCCTCGGGCGGATTCACGCATGGTGAGGGGGCTGATGATGGGGGAATGATTGGTGTCCATGAGGACTCCTTTCTGTTGGTTGTGTTGTGGAATAGGATTGTTGCCCGCGGAGGGGCTGGCGGGCTACAGGGTTCGTCCGAGCCTGAGATCGAGCTCGGTTGTGGGGCAGGCTGCCTGTTCGTGCGGCTCGCAAGCGCCAAGGGCTCCAAAGCGATAGAGCGTTGCGGCGGGCGTGGTGTAGGCGAGCCGCAGCTGATGCTCGACAGGGGCACATCCGTCATTTTTGTAATGAGCCGCGTAGTACTGCGCGATGCTGGCGTTCATCTCGCTGCCATTGCGATGGCGCTCAAACTGGCGTCTGCAGGTCTCGATGATCTTTGCTACCGACTTGGGTGCCGTCGCGGGAACAAGGGCGAGATAGCCCTCAAATAGCTCGTTGATGCTCAGGAGGCACAGCAGGTCGATCAGCGTCCTTATGGCTGCTCCCTCGGCAGAAAAATGCGCGGTCATGCGGTTATATCGGTTGCGGTCGACGATGGCCGCATGGGGTCTTGGAGTTTTCTGCCCTGTGGTCCCGGGCTTTTGCCGCGCCTGTGTATTGAGCTCGACGTTGCAGCGCTTGAGGCCGTCCAACGGAAGGAACAGTGCGGTGCGCAGGGTGTTCCGCTTGCTTTCGAGTTCATGACGCTCGTCGGGTTCCCATTCGAGCTTGAGTTTCGTGTCGAGCGCCGTAAGCATATGGGCTAGGCAGCCTACGGTAAGAACGTACGAATCGTTGTCGCGTTTTGGGGCATAGGGGTCTGTCAGCTTGCGAATGTCGGGGTCGCCCATGATCTTTGTGCAGCGCTTCAGCAGTTGAGGGTGGTCGGCCAAGATCGTCGCGAGCGGTAGCGACGCGTAGTTCTTGATGGTCGCGGCGGCAAAGGCGGCGTCATATTCGTTTGCATATGCTCGCTCAATGCGGGCATCCAGAATGCTTTTCTTATCGCCGTCTTCGGCGTGGTGGTTTGTCATAGCTTCTCCAATCGGTTGATGTTCGTGCTGTTTGTTGATGTGTTGGTTGTCGTGAGTGATGTGCTTGCCGTGGGTGATGTGCTGACGTTGGGGTGCTATGCGGTTTTCAATGAGCCCGTGAGGCAGTTGCTGCAGGGGCGGGATGGAACGGCCCATGCAAGGCGGAAGGCATCGTGCTCAAAATCGAGACAGCAATGCCCTGGGTGCCTCACATGTGGCAGTTACCTCATTAAGTTGTCATTGCGTTTGGGGTTGTACTTTGCCGATCTTCTTTCTCTTACACGCTAAAAACTGAAATTTCATATGCTCGATCTACTTAAAACCGCAACGGCGGTCTTTTATCAACTTATATGTCGGAACGCGTCTTTGCAAGTACTTTTTTGCGTTTGTTTCAAATGGGGTGGTTTTGCAACCGTCATACGCGCGCTGTGCGAACGTGCCCCGGCTCGGATAAGATAGTGCGCGATAAAAACGATGCAAGGAGGCACATATGGCAATTAAAGCCATCGCAATGGATATCGACGGTACGCTCACCAACGACCAGAAAGTGATTAGCCCGTGTACGCGCGAGAAGCTGCTCGCGGCGCAGGAGTCGGGCATTAAGCTCATTTTGGCTTCGGGCCGTCCCGCATGGGGGCTGCACGCCTTGGCGCAGGAGCTCGACCTTCAGAGTCATGATGGTTTGCTGGTGGCCTTTAACGGCGCTCACGTCGTCGATGCCCAGACCGACGAAGTGCTGTTCGATCAGGCTATGCCTGCCGACGAATTGCATCGCCTGATTGATCACCTGCGTAATTTTGACGTGATCCCTATGATTTCGCTCGGTCGCGATCTGCACGTTGAGGACTCGTACCATTGCATGATCACGCTGCCTGACGGCTCGCAGAAAAACATCGTCAAGTATGAGCGCGACGCGTGCGATCTTAAGATTCGCGAGGTGGAGAGCCTGCATGAGGTCGCTGATGCTTATCCCGTGGACAAGCTGCTGACGGCGGGCGACCCGGCCTATCTGCAAGCGCATCACGAGGAGATGTACGCGCCCTTTACCCAGACGCTTTCGGGTATGTTTACGGCCGACTGGTACTTTGAGTACACGGCGCCCGGTATTGACAAGGCCCGCGCGCTCGAGGGTGCCCTGCCCAAGCTCGGCATCGATGCCAGCGAGGTCGTCTCGTTTGGCGACGGCCAGAATGACAAGTCTATGATTGAGTGGGCCGGAACCGGTGTTGCCATGGGCAACGCCGTCGATGAGGTCAAGGCTGTGGCCCAGATGGTGACCGCCAATAATAACGAAGACGGCATTGCGGTGGCGCTGGATAAGCTGCTGGGTTAGAATCGCCGATAGTGCATGGCTCGGGCGTCCGCTTGCGGGCGCCCTTTTGTTAGGGAGGGTGCCGTGTCCGCATTTCCGTTCGACGCCGTTATTTTTGACATGGACGGCGTCATTGTCGATACCGAGTATTACTACCTGGGCGAGACTGCCGCGTTTGCCAAGGAGCTTGGGCTTAACCTGACTCAAGAGGAGTTGAACGGGCAGGTTGGTACCTCGCATCAGTTCTTCCTGCGTATGCTGGTCGATTGGTTTGAGCGCGCCGGGAAGGGGCATTTAACTGGCGAGGAAGCGTTGATCCGTTGGGACGAGTGGGCGCATAAGCGTCCGCGCGACTATCAGGCTTTGATTAACCCAGGCGCCGTGGATACGATTCGAGAGCTGCCGCGCCGTGGCGTTCGCGTGGCGCTTGCCAGCTCGTCTCCCATGGATAGCATCGAGGAAGTGCTCAATGCGTGCGGGCTGTCGGATGCCTTTGAGTATGTGGTGAGCGGCGAGCAGTTTAAGGAGAGCAAGCCCGAGCCCGACATCTACCTGCATGCGCTGGACCTGCTGGGGCTGCCCGCGAATCGCTGCTGCTGCGTTGAGGATTCGGTGCCTGGCATCACTGCCGGCAAGCGAGCCGGCCTGACAGTCATTGCCAAGCGCGAGGAGCGCTTTGGCTTTAGCCAGGATGCCGCGGACAAGATTATCGACCAGCTGCCGGAGCTGCTCACGCTTTCTTAGGAGCGCGGTAGTTGCGCGTTTTTCGGGTCAGATGAGTAAATACCCGACATTTTGGTGCGGCAGCAAGCATACTTTATGCTAATGCGGGCTTAAGGGCTTGTTGAATGCCCTTAAGCCCGCTTTTGACTTAATTGGGCTGGGAGAGGGTATATGCCACCGACTGAAGGACTAACTGACGGTAAAGCAGCGATACCGCTGTACCAACAGGTTATCGATATCATTAAAAACGAAATCAATTCCGGTGCCTACAAGGCGGGCGCGCGGATACCCAACGAATTCGAATTGGCTGAGAACTATAAAGTTGGCCGCGTTACCGTGCGACGCGCTATTGAGGAGCTTGTCCAGCAGGGCTATCTAACGAAGCGGCAGGGGAAAGGCACGTTTGTCAATGCCCCCAAGCTTAAGCGCAAGATTCGCCAGAAGGATGACGTCCAGAGTTTTTCGGACGCATGCCGCGTTAACGGAATGGAGCCGGGGGCGTGCGTCATTTCGAGAAAGATACTGCCGGCAGATTCTACCGAAGCGCAGTTCTTTGGTGTTCCCGTTGGAACTGATTTGATTTGCGTTGAGCGTGTACGTACTGCCGATGGAGTCCCCGTCATGCTCGAGAACAACATATACGTTTACGAGGACAACGCCTATCTATCAACGGCACCTCTATCTAACCAATCCATTTTTGAGTTCGTGCGCAACCGGACGGGCCGCACGCCCGCGTTTACCGACCCGTGCACGCTCGAGATCGCGTGCGCGTCGCCCGAGGTCGCTCGGCTGTTGGCAGTTCCCGTTGGCGAACCCTTGTTTTATATGGAAGCCTTCTTTTTCGATGAGCAGCGGCGGCCGTTTATCATCGGTCGTCAGCGGATCGTTGGGTCTCGCTACGTTTTTGACATCTAGGACATTGCGAATGGAAACGCCCGGTGGATCATCTCACCGGGCGTTTCCATACCGTTCACGGCGCGAACACAACCGTTCAACCGCGTTGCGGCAACCAGTTTGAAATTATCTTGATGAAGGAAAAAGCTGCTGGTAATCTATGGGACGTCATAGAACGTTTGCCTTATGCAAACGTTGAAGCGAGATGCGATGCAGTCTCGAGTTCTTTGGAGGTATCTATGTCAGATACGAAGGCGAAGAAGACAAACAGACGTTTTAAGTTCAAATTACCGCATGTCTATACGATCATGTTCTTGCTGATCGTTGTCTTTGCGGTCCTGACTTGGATCGTTCCCTCTGGTCAGTATCAGCGCAAGACGATTTCAACAGCGGCGGGCGAGCGTGAAGTCGCCGTTGCTGGAACCTATGAACAGGTCGATAAGAACTACACCGATTCCGAGACCGGCGAGACCATCAATCTGGGCCAGGATATCTTCGCGGTTCTGCAAGCGCCCACCAAGGGTATCCAAGAGGCTGCCGACGTCGTTGCGTTCGTCTTATTGATTGGCGGATCGTTCGCGATCATCACCAAGACCAACGCTTTGAATGCCGGCATGAGCCGTGTGATTAAAAAGCTCAAGAACAAGGACATCCTCATCATTCCCATCACGATGACATTGCTGTCCATTTGCGGCACTACGTTTGGCATGTCTGAGGAAGCCCTGCCGTTCTATGCCATCTTCATTCCCATCATGATGGGTATCGGTTATGACTCGATGACGGCATTCATCATCTGCTTCCTTGGTCCTAACCTGGGATATTGTGCTTCGACCATCGACCCGTTTAATGTTTTGATCGCCCAAGGCATCATTGGCATCGAGGGTAATCCGCAACTGTGGCTGCGTGCCGTTTCTTGGGTCATCTTCACTGCCGTCGGTATCGCATGGGCCATGCGCTACGCCATGCGCGTCAAGAAAAACCCCGAGTCGTCCATTGTGTACGAGGACGATAAGCTCAAGCGTATTGAATTTTCCGTGACCGATGCCTCCATCGAGGAAGAGTTCACTATCCGTCAGAAGCTCGTGCTTATCGATTTTGCTTGCGGTATGGGCATTATCGTCTGGGGTCTTGTTACCCAGGGCTGGTACATGAATGAGATTTCCGCCGTGTTCCTTGGTATGGGCTTGCTTGCCGGTATCCTGGGCGGCCTTGACCAGCAGACGATCGCCGAGGAGTTCGTTAAAGGCATTGCCGACTTTGCGTATGCCGCTATCGTCATCGGCATCGCTCGCGGTATCTTGGTCATCGCAGAGGGTGGCATGATCATCGACACCATCCTCCAGGCGCTCGCTACTGCACTGGCCGGTGCACCTGCCGCCGTCTACACCACGTTTATGTATATCGTCCTTGGCCTGCTCTCTTTGCTGGTTCCCTCGAGCTCTGGACTTGCGGCGCTCACCATGCCCGTCATGGGTCCGCTGACCGAGCTTATGGGCCTCAATCCCGAAGCCGCCGTTACCGCGCTCCAGTTTGCTAATCAGACCATCAACACCATCAGTCCCGTGGCGGGCATGACGGTTGCCGGTCTTGCCGTGGCAAAGATCTCGTTTGGTCAATGGTGGAAGACCATTTGGAAGTTCTTCATTTTTATGGTCGTCTTTGGCCTGATCGTAACGGCAATTTCTGGCATGCTTCCGGTGTAGGTGGTTGTGATGTCTGATCGTTTGACGGTCCTGACGTCTAAGAGCGTCTTTACCGGTACGGGGGACCTGCCGTTTGAAGGTTTCGTAGCGGTCCGTGGCAATCGAATTGAGGCTGTTGGCACCAAGTGCGAGGTAGCTTCGTATTTGACCCAAGCGGACGAGGTAGTTGACCTGGGCGACCGCACCGTCATGCCCGGCCTGATCGATGTGCATACCTTCTATACGGGCTGGGCAATGCGGACGTTGGGGTCTGATCTGTCCGGCGTCGCCGATGCCAAAGAGGCCGTGTCGCTCTTGCGTGCATGGAAAGATGATCATCCGGATTGCGCGGCGGCTTTTGGCCACAACCTGCCCGAAACGTTGGCATCGGATGCCGAGAACGCAAATACGGCAGCTGTGTTTGACGAATTTTTTGGTGATATCCCTGTCGTCTGCTTTACACCGGGCGCGGAGACCTGCGTTCTCAATGCTGCCGCCAGTGCGCGATACGGTTTTACACCGCAGGCGTGCTATGCCGAGAAGATCTGGCGCATGATGAGCGATTTCCTCGCGTTGCCCGAGGTGCGCGCGGGGTATTCGGACTACATGAGCATGCTTAACGAGCGCGGCGTTACCGCCATCAAGGAGATGGCGTTTGATGACTACTACGGCTTTGCCGACGAAATGGCTCGCCGTGAGGAATCTGGCGAGCTGACGGTTCGCGTCTCTATGATGTCGCAGCCGGTGGGCGCTGGTGCAAATCTGGCATATGCTCGCGAGGCACGAGAGCGCTTCCGGGGACCGTTCGTTCGTTTTTCTGGCTTCAACCGTATGACCGATCGCGGCGTATGGGCGGGGCTTGCCGAGATGATTGACCCCTATGAGGATACGGCCGATGCGGGCGCTGCCGGCAAGACGGTCGTCGAGGAGCCAGAGTGGGATCTGATTGAAAGCGAGCTGCGTGCAATTGATGCTGACGGCTTCCGATATTCCTTGCATTGCCAGGGCGATGGCGCCGTTCGTCGCACCGTGGCGCTCTATGCCTCGCTGCCTCGAGACGAGCATGGACGGATGCTTCGCCGCCATGCGATTACCGATCTCGAGAACTCTGACCCGACCGATCTTGTCGAGTTTGGCAAGTTAGGTGGAATTTGCGAGGTCTATCCGCAGATTCTGACGCTGGACCGGCGCGAGGATTGCCTGTCGATGATGCGTCGACAAATTGGCGAGACGCGACTTTTGCACAGCTGGAATCGCCGCGGCATGGAAGATTCCGGATGCACAGTGTGCTGTGGCACTGATTTGCCGCTGTTGATTCCGAGCTTGGGCGAGTCAATCTACAGCGCGTGCGGCGGGTTCTTCGCCGACGGACTTCCCGTGAATGAGGCCAACGTGCTGACGCTTGTCGAGCTTTTGCGCGCTTGGACTGCCGGGGGCGCGTACGACCTGATGCGCGAAGACGAGCTGGGTACGCTTGAGGTTGGCAAGCTTGCCGATATCTGCGTACTCGATCGGGATGTGTTCGACCTCGATTATCGCGACACACGCGATCTTGCGGTTGATATGACGATGTCGGACGGACAAATCGTGTTCGATCGAAATAAGGAGGCATAAGATGCCTGAATCCAAACCGACGCTGCGCCGCGAACAGATTGCAGGCATGAATATCCACTACATCATGTGGTCGCTCGATTACTTCCTTGATGTGCAGCAGCGCTTGGGCTTTGAGTCCATTGAGCTGTGGTGCGCGGAGCCGCATGTGACGCTCGATCACACGGGCTACTTTGAGGCTGAGGTCCTGGCGAAAAAGGCTGCAGACCGTGGGCTTAGGTATCGTACTCTGTGCCCCGAGAATGTTGTCTATCCTTGGCAGTACTGCGCACGCAAGCCGCTGCATGAACAGCGCAGCCTGGCGTACTTTAAGCACGGCATTGAGCTTGCCGAGGTACTTGGGTGCGACCGTATGTCCATCAACTCGGGCTGGGGCGACTGGGACGAGGACCGCGAGGAAGCCTGGAAGCGCAGCCGCGAGCACTTGTCCATTCTGGCGGAGTATGCCGGGGAGCACGGTCTGGTGCTTACGATGGAAAGCCTGCGTCCCGAGGAGAGCAACCTTGTGACGACGGTTTCCGATGCGAAGCGCATGATTGACGAGGTCGCGAGCCCGTACTTACAGCCCATGGTTGATACAACTGCGATGGGCGTTGCGCGCGAGACGCTCGAGGACTGGTTTGCCGCCTTTGGTGATGGGGCAATTCACGAGATGCACTTTATCGACGGTGACCCGTATGGCCATCTGGTGTGGGGCGATGGCAAGCACGATATGGACGCCTTCGTCGCCACGCTCAACGCCCATGGTTTCGACGGCATGCTGGGCCAGGAAATCACGGACGGTCGTTACTACGATGACCCGGCGGCCGCAGATGCCAAGAACATGGCCGCATTCGAGAAATATCTGATTGACTAAAACAACCATCGGCCACGCAACCAACGTCATTGATTGCGGGCCAAACAAGAAAGGAACTGGATATGAACGCACACGATCTGATTAAAGAGGCAATTGCCGAGAAGGGCAAGTTCGACAGCGTCTACTGGATTGCTTGCGGTGGCTCCATGATCGATTTGATCCCGGCTCATGAGCTTCTGCAGCGCGAGGCTACCACCTTCACTTCGTATATCTATACGGCTCGCGAGTTCGATATCATGCGTCCGCGTCGTCTGGGCGAGAAGTCCCTGGTCATTGCTTGCAGCCACAGTGGCAACACCCCCGAGGTCGTCGAGGGCTGCGAGATTGCCCTTGCCGCCGGCGCTACGGTGATCGCCCAGACCGACAACGCTGGATCCAAGATTGACTCCGGCAAGTGGACCACGTGGGTCTACCCGTGGGGAGAGGGCGTGCCGCAGGCCGAGGTCCCCGCTGGCATTTCGCTGTCGCTTGCGGCCGAGCTGCTCGATCAGCAGGAGGGCTACGCCGATCTTGCCGATATGTATGCCGGTATCGCCGAGATGGATAAGATTCTTCCCTCGGCACGCGAGAAGGTAAATGCCGAGCTGGGCGATCGTTTTGCCAAGCTTTGCCAGGAGCACGAGTTCTTCTACATTCTGGGCAGCGGTCCCAACTTTAGCCAGACCTACGGTTTCGCTATCTGCTCTCTTATGGAGATGCAGTGGCAGCACTGCAGCTACATCCACTCTGCCGAGTACTTCCATGGCCCCTTCGAGGCTACTCAGGATGGCGTTTTTTACTTCCTGCAGATGGGCTCCAGCGAGTGCCGTGCCATGGACGAGCGCGCCCTGGCGTTCCTTAAGACGCATACCGATACGCTGATGGTGCTCGATGCCAAGGAGTACGGTATGGAAGCCGTGCCGGCGAGCGTCCGTGCCTATCTGGACCCGGTGCTGTTCTACGCCATGAACTGCGAGCTGCGTGCTGCACGCGGCAAGGTGTTTGATCACGATCCCGATTTCCGTCGCTATATGGGTGTTGTCGAGTACTAGAAGGGACAAAGGCCATGGCATTTAACGTTAACGCGCTCGGATTTGGCGACAACGTCGTCGATCGCTACGAGCATATCCACACCATGTATCCCGGCGGCAATGCGGTGAACTTCGCCGTTTATGCCAAGAAATGCGGTGCCGCACGCTCTGCATACATGGGCATTTTTGGTAATGACGCCGCTGCCGAGCATGTCATTGCAAGCCTCGAGGATGAGGGTATCGAGCTTGACAAGTGCGAGCAGATGATTGGCGAGAACGGAGCGGCTCGCGTGACCGTCGTTGACGGTGACCGTGTCTTCCTTGGCTCCAACGAGGGCGGTATCCGTGGCGATGCGCGCTATGTCCTCGATCGCTTTGATCTTGCGTACATGAAGCAGTTCGATGTGGTTCATTCGGGCAACTATTGCTTTACCGAGCGCGAGCTGCCCAAGTTGAAGGCAGCGGGCGTCACGGTCTCTTTTGACTTTTCGGACGACTCCACCGACGAGTACTACGAGCAGATTGCGCCCTACGTCGATTTCGCTTTCTTTAGTGCGGCGGATGCTGCGAGTGAGGACGAGATTCGCGAGCGTCTGGCATGGGTGAAGGGCCTGGGTCCGCGTTTTGTGTCGGCTACGGCGGGCGCCGAGGGCTGCATTGCTTACGACGGCGAGCGTTATTACCGCCAGCTGGCTAAACCGGTAACGGACATGAAGGACACCATGGGGGCGGGCGACTCGTTCCTCACCTCGTTTTTGATGTGCTATCTCGATTCCGTCAAGCGCGGTGAGGATGGCGCCGAGGCCATCGAGCGCGCGCTCGACTTTGCTGCCGGGTTTGCCTCGACCGTGTGCGGTATGGAAGGTTCTTGGGGCCACGGGGCGCCGATTTCCGAATAGCCGAGCGGGCTCAGGGAGCTGCATTAGTGCCTCCCTGTGACTCGGTGGTCAAAAAATGCCAAATATGAGTACTGTGACTAATTTAGTCGCAGCATAATTGACCCCTTCAGACGTGATTTAAGCGTTTGGAGGGGTTTAAACTTGCGAAAATGTAGGAGGAATGACTGTAAAAGTGTTAGTTAATGGACAATCGTAGATCATTCTGGTGGTCGGAAAGCTCAAAGTAATGTATCCATTTCGGTAACAGTACTCATATTTGACATTTTTTGACCACAGGGGTCAGCGAAGGCTAAAAACAGAGCGTGAATTTGCCAAAACTGCCGACTCGATGTGCTTTGCGCCACAGTTTTTGAGTGAGGCGATGCGTTCTGAGGTCCATGCGAGCGATCTGATGAGCGACTGTGCGCTTGTTTCTGTGTTTGGTTCGGCTGGTGAATCGGTCTCGAGCAGTAGGCGGTCGAGTGGGATCTGTCGTGCGTATTCGCGACCGCGCTTGGTCGCGAGCATGCGTTCGTTGACGGAAAAATAGCAGCCTGCATCGCGCGCGCGGACGAGTTCGTCCGAAGTACCGCTAAACCAGTGGAAGATGATAACGGGGGAGTCGGGGTTTGGGATGAGTAGTCCATGCGATTCGAGGACGTCCAGTACGGCTCCTGCCGAACGAACGGCATGAATTGATATCACGCGTCCGGTAAGAGGATGCTGCACGAGCGTATCGCAGAGCCGGTCAAGTGCCTGTATTTGCAGCGGCTCGCTTCCAGCAAAACGAGTGGAAAAGTCGAGTCCCACCTCGCCGATGTAGCGCCCTTGGGCAGCAACTTCGCAAAGCAGATTGACTTCGGCAGGACCGCAGCGGCCGTCGGCGAGCCACCAGGGATGGAGGCCGACGCCCGCGATAATGTTTGGGTAACGGCTGGCCCGCTTTTTTGCTGCCTCGAAGTCGCATGGGTCGATGCCACAGTCAAAGAGCCCCAGACCCAATGCCGCCGACTCATTGGCCGTAGCATCGGGGCTGAGCATCAAATCAAGGTGACAATGCGTGTCAAAGAATCGCGGTTCCATCGCAGGGCATCCTGCTAGTCCAGGCGCTGGCCATCGGCGCGCACGCGCTCGGTGCCGCGCCCACTGATCTGGCGGATAACCTCGCCGGCAATCATCTGACCCATGATGGGCGGCATAAAGCTGGCGGTTCCCAGCTCGGTACGCTCGTGGATATTGGAAGGGTCGCGGGGCTGTGTCTTAACCGATTCCTCACAGCTAAACAGTACATGCAGGCTCTTGATTCCGCGTTTCTTGCATTCTTTGCGCATAATGCGGCTCATGGGGTCACGCACTGTATCGAAGATGTCGGCAAAGCGGAGGCACTCGGGATGGAGCTTGTTGGCCCCGCCCATGGAGCTAACCAAACGAATGTCGTGGTCCTGAGCATATTTGGCAATGGTGAGCTTGGCCGAGATGGTGTCGATGGCGTCGACGACGTAGTCGAGCTTGCCGTCCGTCTGCTCCAAAACGCTCGCGAAGAAATCATCGATGTTGTCGCTCAGCAAGTATTCAGTTCGCTTGATGACGGCAGCGGCGGGATTGATGTCGTGGATCATGGCTTCCATCACGTCAACCTTGCGCTTTCCGATGGTGCTGTGAAAGGCGATGGCCTGGCGATTGATATTGCTGGGCGCGATGACGTCCTTATCCAGAATGACGAAATGTCCGATGCCGCCGCGGGCGAGTGCCTCGCAGCAGTTGGAGCCCACGCCTCCGCAGCCGAGCACCAGCACCGTAGCATCGGCGAGCTTATCGAGTGCCTCGCGGCCCATGATGATCTCGAGCTTGGTGTCGCGTGTCTCGATGGCGGCTGCGGCAGCGGTTTCGGTCATAAATATCCTCCGATGGGGAAGCAGGTCGTGTTTTAGCTATCGCCATTATAGGTAATCGCCCATAGGTTGCGATGGCGTTTGCTTTGATGTGGTTTGAAGCAATGCGGTTAGATAGTTAGACAAACATCTAAATATTGAGTATAGTGTGCACGTCATGAGAGATGATGAAAGGAGGTCTTATGCCGGGAGAGGGTTTTAAGGCGCTTGCCGATCCAACGCGACGGCGCATTTTGGAGTTGCTGCGCGAGGGCAATTGCACGGCGGGGGAGCTTGCCGAGCATTTCGATATCAGTAAGCCGTCGCTGAGCCATCACTTGGCGACGCTCAAAAACGCCGGGTTGGTGACCGACGAGCGCCATGGCCAAAACATCGTATACAGCTTAAACACCACCGTCATGCAGGACTTGATCGGTTGGTTTATGGGCTTTACAAACACGGAAGGTGATAAGGATGAATAACGAAAACAAGGGCATTCACGCCACGGGGGTATCGCGGCGTGTGTGGATTGTGCTGATCGCTCTGTGCGTCGCCAATGTCGTAGCGCACCTCATGGTGATGCCGAGCTTGCCTGCGCAGATTCCCACGCATTGGGGCGCGAACGGCGCCGTCGACGGTTGGGGTCCTAGCTGGATGGCCTCTGCGCTCGGTGTGCTGCCTCTGGCGCTTCTCGCAATGTTCTGCGTGGTGCCGCGCATCGACCCCAAAGGTGAGGCATATCGAACCTCGGGCAAGTTCTACCAGGGCTTCGTAATCGCCTTCACCTTGTTCATGTGCGCCATAAGCTGGCTGGGAGAGCTTACGGTCTGGGGCGTGGTGCCGGCGGTCGGTTCGGTTAACGTGCTGATTTCCGGTGTTGTCGGTTTGCTATTCATCGGCGTAGGCAACTACTTGCCGCGTGTGAAGCAGAACTATACGCTCGGTATCAAGACGCCTTGGGCGCTTGCCGATCCCGAGAACTGGCGCCGTACTCAGCGTTTTGGCGGCGCCTGCTTTATGGTGCTGGGTATTGGCCTGATTGTGATGGGCGTGGCAGGCAGCGTGCTTTCGAGTGAAGTCGTCGCCGCGGTGATTGCGGTTCTGGCGTTTGGTTCGGTTGGAGCCGTCTACGTCTACTCGTATCTGTTGTGGCGCAAATCGCAGCGAGCCGCTCGTTAAGGTTGCGGAAAACTAGCGTACGCAGTTCATAGTGTGTTAAGGGGGACTTTTCCCAGGTAGTATTAGGGGGTGTGGGCAACCATGCCCCTTTTTCGTTAAGTTTCAGAGCTGGTTTTCTCATTTCGTTTCCACTAAAGCGAAACAAGAATAGGGAAACAGCAGGTAGAAAGGATAAAACAGGCAAATGGCAGAGTTTATCTACCAGATGTATCAGGCTCGTAAAGCCCATGGCGACAAGGTGATCCTTGACGACGTGACCCTGAGCTTCTACCCCGGTGCCAAGATCGGCGTCGTGGGCCCCAACGGTATGGGCAAGTCGACCCTGCTCAAGATCATGGCCGGCATCGAGGAGGTCTCCAACGGCGATGCCAGGCTCACCCCCGGCTACACTGTGGGCACTGTCTCTTATACACATCTGACGCTGCCGACGACTTAATAGGTGTAGAT
>UQSK01000001.1 GCA_900543605.1 uncultured Collinsella sp. | reverse complement strand
GGGCTCGGAGATGTGTATAAGAGACAGCGCCTAGCGTCCCCGACCCCGCCGCCGCACCCATCCCGGTGCCTCAGACCGTCTCGCGCGACGCGCTTGCCGGCATGGGCGGAGCCGCCGCGACCGGTGCCGCCGTGGGCCTAGGCGCCGCAGCCGGCATCGCCTCCAACATGGCGAGCACTCGCGCCCCGCAGTGCCCGCTCGCCCAGCTCGTCGACGTCGTGAGCGGCGAGAGCCATAGCATCACCTCCGCACAGGTGACCATCGGTCGCGAGCGCTCAGTTTCCGACATTGCCCTGCGCGACCCCAACGTGTCGCGCCGCCACGCCCAGCTCACCTTTACGGGCTCGGATTGGTCGATCGAGGACCTCAATTCCACCAATGGCACGCTCGTCAACAACCGCCGCATTACGCGCTGCCCGCTGCGCAACGGCGATCTGCTGACGTTTGGCCTGAGCACCTTTGAATTTAGGGGATAGTCACTTATGAACATCGATATCGTCCTTTTTGCAGGCCGCATCGTCCTGGTCGCCCTGCTCTATATCTTCTTGTTCGCCGTCATGAAGACAGGCGTGGGACTTGTGCGTGGACAGCGCCGCGACTCGGCTATCTGGACGATCGATGTGGACAAGGGTCCGCGCGGTATCCGCGGCATCCACGTAGACATGCTCGGCCCCGTCATCGTCGGTCGCTCGCCGTCTTCGGACATCTGCATCAACGAACCGTTCGTCTCGGCCTCGCATGCGCGCTTTTCGCTGCAGGGCCCGGCGCTCATCATCGAGGACCTCAACTCGCTTAACGGCACGCTCGTCAACGGCCGCCAGCTCGTGGAGCCCGCGACGCTGCGTGAGGGCGACGAAGTCCAGATTGGCGACGTGGTCATGAAGGTGAACCGTCGATGATCGACGAGGAGAACAAGTCCGCAACTATGACCGAGGCACCGGCCGCCGCCACAGCTGCGCCGGCCCACGCCGCTCCGGCGGGCTCCGCACCCGTGGAGCCCGAGGACACCGTGTTCTCCCTGCCTCTTTCGCATGTAACGCATGATATTTCGGATCTCGCCGATAACGAGGACGGAGAGGATGCCGTAGCGGCGCCCATCGGCGCACATGCTGCGGAACAGCCCACAGCGCCCGAAGCAGCCCCGGCGCCGGCTCACTTTGCAGAGCCCGTCGCCGCGGCAATCAACGAGAGCGCTGCGGTGTTTGCGGCACCCAAGCCCGCCGCGCCGGCGTTTCCCATAGCCCCGGCATCCGAGGTTGCGCCCGCGTCTACGCCGGCGCCCGAGGCGGGGGCATCCCCCGAGGACGGCCCTGCACCCAAGACCCCGCAGCCTGCGCCCGCAAGCGAGTCCGATGCCGTGGCCGAGCCCACCGCCCAGTCGCAAAGCACGCCCGCGCCGTCGCACTTTGCGACGCCCGAGCCTATAGACGTCAGCCCGCAAGACGACGAGTCGACCGCCCGCATGTCCGAGGAGCCCGACTCCCCGGACACCGGCGATTCCGAATCAAACGCCGAGACCGACACCGTCTCTCCCGGTGACACCGCCGAAATCGACGTTGCCGCCGTTGAGGCCAAGCTCAAAGACCCCGGCTCGACCATGAGCTTTGAACCCCTGACCGAGGAGCGCATCGAGACCGACTCGACCTATGATGCCGGTACCACCACGCAACTCATGTGGGGCGCCCGCTCCGACGTTGGCTGCGTGCGCCCGCACAATGAGGATTCCTACCTGGTGCAGTCGCCGCTCTTTTGCGTATGCGACGGCATGGGCGGTCACGCCGCCGGCGAGGTAGCCTCTTCCATCGCCGTCGAGACTATTGCCAAGACGGCCCCGCAGTCCGCCGACGCAGCGCGCCTGGCCGCAGCCGTCGAGGCAGCCAACGCCGCCGTAATCGAGGCGGCCCTGAACGGCCTGGGCAAGCCCGGCATGGGCTGCACAGCCACCTGCGCCTATATCGAAAACGACACGCTCGCCATCGCCCACGTGGGCGACTCTCGCGCCTACCTGCTCCACGAGGGCACGCTCATCCGCGTGACCCGCGACCACTCCTACGTGGAGGAGCTCGTGGACGCTGGCGAGATCACGGCAGACGAGGCTCGCGTCCACCCCAACCGTTCGGTCATCACCCGCGCACTGGGCTCGGACCCCGCCATGTATGCCGACCACTTCACTCTGCATATCGAGGAAGGCGACCGCCTGATCCTGTGCTCCGACGGCCTCTCGAGCATGATTCCCGATAGCGATATCGAGAACATCGCCACGCAGTCCTCAACCGCGCAAATCTGCGTCGACAACCTAGTGGACGCGGCGCTTGCTGCCGGCGGCCACGACAACGTGACCGTAGTAGTCGTTGACCTGGTTGACGATGGCGTTATGCGCGAGGCGCAGCGCGTGCGTCGCCGCAACGTTACTATCGCCGCCATTCTGGCCCTCGTCTTTGTGCTGGCAGCTGGCATCTGGGCCTACACGGGTGTCACCGGCTCGTACTACCTGGGTACCTACCAGGGCAATGTCGCCGTCTGGCGCGGCCTGCCCGGCAAGCCGCTCGGACTCAAGCTCCACTGGCTCGAAAGCGAAACCAGCATCAAGCTATCCGACCTGCCCGAAGACACGCAAAACCGCCTCAAGGCGGGCATTCCGCAAACAAGTGTCGACGATGCGCAGGACACGATATCCAAGTACCGCCACCAGATCGACGAGGAGCAGACCCGCCAGGTGATCGACGCGCAAACGATTCGCGACAACACCAATCAGGGATCGACCTCCGAATCAGATTCCGAGAAAACCGCCGAACAGTCCGCCGAGGCCGAAGCCTCCGATAAGAATTAGAAAGGGAGTGCCGCTTATGAGTCGCCGCAACACCGAGCTGCTCTTGCTCATCGCCTCGGCGTTCCCCGTCATCCTGCTGTATGCGATGTACGTCCTCACCGCGGGCGCTGCCATCTCCTTTGAGACGCTCGCCGTACCGATCGGCCTCTTTGCCGCCTTCGCCGCGGCACATATCGCCGTGCGCATCTTGGCGCCCGGCGCCGACCCCGCCATCCTACCCATCGTATTTATACTTTCGGGCATCGGCATCACGTTCGTGACGCGTCTCGCCCCCGCTCTCGCCATCTCACAGCTCATCATCCTGTTTGTCTCGGTGGCCCTGATGGTGGGAACGCTTGCACTGGTCAAAAACCTCGACGTGGTCATGCGCTACAAGTACACCTTTGGCATTATCGGCATCATCCTGCTGATGCTGCCCATCTTTATCGGCACCACGATCTCGGGCTCCAAGCTGTGGATTCGCATCGCGGGCTTTACCATCCAGCCTGGCGAGTTCGCCAAGGTCTTTATCGTGCTGTTCCTGGCCGGCTACTTGGCCGAGAACCGCGAGCTGCTCTCCATCTCCAACCGCAAGATCCTGGGCTTTAAGATCCCTCGTCTGCGACTGCTGCTGCCGCTGTTTGCCGTGTGGGGTGTATGCCTGCTCGTCGTCGTCTTCGAACGCGACCTGGGTTCGGCCGTGCTGTTCTACACCATCTTCTTGCTGATGCTCTACGTTGCCACGGGGCGCTTTTCGTATGTCGTCATCGGCCTTGCGCTCTTAGCTGTCGGAGCCGTGGGCGCCTACAAGTTCCTATCGCACGTTCAGGTGCGTTTCCAGGTTTGGGTCGATCCGTTTAAGGACGCCCAGGGCCAGGGCTACCAGATCGTCCAGTCGCTCTTCTCGCTTGCCGATGGCGGTCTGGTCGGTGTTGGCATCGGCAACGGCATGGCCAACAACATCCCTGTCGTCGAGTCCGACTTTATCTTCTCGGCTATCGGCGAGGAGATGGGCCTTTTGGGCGGCGGCGCCGTGCTCATCCTGTTTATGCTCTTTGCCGTGCGTGGCCTCACCACAGCTGCCCGCGCTAAATCCGACCTCGCCGCCTTTAGCGCCACGGGTCTTACGGCAGCCATCAGCTTCCAGGCCTTTTTGATCGTGGGCGGCGTCACCCGCCTGATCCCGCTGACCGGCGTCACCCTGCCCTTTATGAGCCAGGGCGGCTCCTCGCTGCTGGCGAGCTTTATCATCGTCGCGCTCCTGCTGCGCGCCGGTGACGAGGCTACCGGACGCGAGGCCGAGCTTACCGGCACCGGCACCATGGCCGCCATCACCGATGATCAGGTCGCATCTGCCGCCGCCCCGACGGGCACGCGCTTTGCCACCTCGTCTTCCTACGGCAGCGGCAGCCATTCCGTCGGCTCGCGCATGCGACGTCGCCTGCTCGACACGCCTGAATCCGGTGTGCTCGGCCGCGTTGCGCTCGCCAACCGTCTAACCCGCGCGGTGCTCGCCTTTACGGCGCTGTTCGCCATCCTTATCGGCAACCTCACCTATGTCCAGGTCATTAAGGCCAAGGACTATCAGGACATGCCGACCAACAACCACACCATCGCCCGCTCCAAGTACATCCAGCGCGGCTCCATCATCACGTCCGACGGCGTGACGCTGGCCGAGTCGCTGCAGCAGGAGGACGGCACCTACGTACGCTCCTACCCCAACGGTAACCTGGCAGCGCACGTGGTTGGCTACGTGAGCCAGCAGTATGGCACCACCGCCATCGAGAGCGTCATGAACGACACGCTCACCGGTTCTAAGGACTACTCCAGCTGGAACAATGCCATCGCGTCGCTCGCAGGCCAGACCCAGCCGGGCAACACCGCCAAGCTCACCATCGACTCGCGCATCCAGACGGCTGCTGAGCAGGCGCTCAAGGGCTTTAAGGGCGCTGTAGTGGTCATCGACCCGCGTACCGGCGCGGTTCTCGCATGTGCCAGCTCGCCCACCTACGACAACACCAACATCGATGCCCTGCTGCAGACGGGTGGCGGCGAGGACGGCTCCATGTACAATCGCGCCATGGACGCGCTGTACACGCCGGGCTCCACGTTTAAGGTCGTTACGCTTTCCGCGGCACTCGAGACCGGTACCGCCAGCCTTACCAGCACCTACCAGGCGCCCGGCTCCATGGACATCGGCAACGCACCGGTCACCAACTATGCCAACGAGAGCTACGGCACCATCAGCCTACAGCAGGCCTTTGCCGTGTCCTCCAACGTCGTCTTCGGCCAGGTGGCAAACGAAGTTGGCGCAAACACGCTCGTGCAGTTTGCCAACGCCTTTGGCTACGGCCAAAAGCTCGGCCAGGACCTGACCTCCGCGGCCTCCATCATGGCCGACCCGTCGCTCATGACCGAGTGGGAGACCGCCTGGGCCGGCGCCGGCCAGCCTGTCGGCATGGACCATACGCCCGGCCCGCAGACCACCGTCATGCAAAACGCCGTGATTGCCGCCGCCATCGCTAACAGCGGCGTGGTCATGGACCCGTACTTTGTAGCCCAGGTACTCGCCCCGGACGGAACCGTGGTCAAGACCACGCAGTCCCGCTCGCTGGGTCAGGCCGTCAGCTCCGCCACGGCCGACCAGGTCAAGCAGGCCATGCTTGCCGTCGTCCAGTCCGGCACCGGCACCGATGCCCAGATTCCGGGCGTCAAGGTCGCCGGCAAGACCGGCTCAGCCGAGATCGGCGGCACCAACGTCAACTCGATGTTCGTTGGCTTTGCACCTTACGATTCACCCACGGTCGCCATCTCGGTGGCCTTGGAGGATTTCGACAAGCATGACGTCAAGGCCGCCAAGATCGCCGGTATCGTCCTGACCGCGGCGCTTGCCGCACAGGGAGCGTGATGCCCATGATCGAATCGGACACCCGAGGCGCGCCGCGGCCTAAGAGTTAGCGGCAACGCGCCACACGGCCCCAGCGGCCACATCGTAGGTACTACACACATCGTTGAGCGAATAGTTATGTTAGGAGCAGGAATGGAACAGAGGGTCCTCGGGGGAAGATACCTCCTCAAGGATAAGGTGGGAACAGGCGGCATGGCGACCGTCTACCGTGCACAGGACCAGGTCCTCGACCGCACGGTAGCCGTCAAGATCATGCTGCCGCAGTATGCTGGCGACGCAACCTTCGCCGCACGCTTTAAGCAGGAGGCCCAGGCAGCAGCCGGTCTCTCCTCCCCCTATATCGTGGGCGTCTACGATTGGGGCAAGGACGGCGACACCTATTACATCGTCATGGAGTACCTGCGCGGCACCGACCTTAAGAGCGGCATCAAGAGCCACGGCGCCCTCGACCCCAAGAAGGTCGCCCAGATCGGCTCGCAGATCAGCTCTGCGCTTTCGGTCGCCCACAAGCACGAGATCATCCACCGCGACATTAAGCCGCAGAACATCATGGTGCTGCCCGACGGCAACATCAAGGTGATGGACTTTGGCATCGCGCGCGCCAAGAACAGCCACCTCACGCAAGACAACAACGTGCTGGGAACCGCCCACTACGTCAGCCCCGAGCAGACCCGCGGTCAGGACCTCGGCCCCACCTCGGATATCTACTCGCTGGGCGTCGTGATGTACGAGTGCGCCACCGGCCGCGTCCCCTTTGACGGTGACGACGCTATCTCGGTCGCACTCAAGCAGGTCAACGAGCTGCCTATTCCGCCGAGCCAGATCAACTCCGGTGTCGACGCCGACCTTGAGCGCATCATCCTCAAGTGCATGGAGAAGGACCCGGCAAACCGCTTCCAGACCGCCGACGAGCTGCGTCAGGTGCTCAACAGCTACCTGTCGGGCCGTGCCGTCAACGTCTCGGAGCCCACGCGCATCATCGGTGCCCCCGGTGAGCTGGGCGCCACCAAGACTCGCGAGCTTTCCGATCAGACGCGCGCCATGGTGCGTCCCGTCTCGGGCGTGAGCGGCCAAAATACCGCCCGTAGCTCGGTTTCGGGCTCTACCGGCTCCTACGAGGTCGAAAAGCCCAAATCCAACAAGAACAAGATCATCGCCGCCGTGGTGGCAGCCGTTGCCGTCATCGGCATCGTGGTGGCCTTTGCCACAGGACTCTTTGGCGGCGAGCAGGTCACCGTGCCCGATGTGCTGGGCAAGGACCAGCAGACTGCCGTCGAACTGATCAAGGAAGCCGGCCTCGAGGTCGGCACCATCGACCAAAGCTACAATGACGATGTCGACGAGGGCAAGGTCGCCGAGCAGACGCCCAACGGCAACACCAAGAAGGCCAAGGGCACCAAGGTGAACCTGGTAATCTCCAAGGGCCCCAAGCCCTCCGAGAAGGTTGAGGTTCCCCGGCTTGTCGGCCTGACCAAGGACCAGGCAGAAGCCGCGCTGGCAAGCGTTGGCCTGAAGGGCAACGCCTCCGAGGAGGCCAACGAGGCCGATGAGGGCCAGGTCTTTGAGCAGGGCACCGAAGCCGGTAAGGAAGTCGCGAAGGGCACGACCATCTCGTACAAGGTCTCGAGCGGCCCGGATACCACGTCCGTCCCCGACCTGACCGACATGACCGAGGCCCAGGCGCGCAACGCCCTCGATATGGCAGGCTTTGGCGTCGACGTGAGCTACCAGGAGAACGACTCGGTTACCGAGGGCACCGTGATCAGCTGGAACCCCAGCGGCAAGCAGAAGCCCGGCGCCACGATTACCGTCGTCATTGCCAAGAAGTCCGGCAAGGCCACCGTCCCGGGCAACCTGTACGGCAAGAGCATCTCCGCCGCCGTTACCGCGCTCAACAACGCCGGTTTCTATAACATTGGCTTCTGTGACCAGAACGGCAATCCCGTAAGCGGTAACGAGGATGCCACCGTTACGGGCGTCTCCCCCACTGGCAAGCAGTCCACCGACAGCACGATTACGCTGACGGTCGCACTTTCTGGTTCGGGCTCGGGCTCGGGCTCGGGCACGAGCACGGGCGACGATTCCGGTACGACCAACTAGTCGCCACCCCACCGCTTATCGCGGCTTTCGCCGCAAACATATTCGCTCACAGGCGCCCGCTTGCTCCCCCAGCAAGCGGGCGCTTCGTTTTTGACATGGCATTGAACCAGAAGAGCCCGGCACCGTAGCGGTACCGGGCTCGATATTCCTCTGGTGCCCCCGGGCGGATTCGAACCGTCGACACCCGCTTTAGGAGGTCATGGTCATTTGCCTTACCTGGGCAAATGCAATTTTGCCCTATTATATATATTCGCAGGTAGATTAGCTATTTTTGAGTTTCTGCTGGTTCTTATTAGAATTCTATTTCACCCCTTTTTCACCCCTAGCAGTTACGGTAACGGCTTGCAGGGGTGAAAAGTTTACGTTAGGCTCGGGGCCGAGGCCCTCAAAGCCCCGGCCCCGAGCCTAACGTAATCCCCTTGGAGGACTCTTTTGGAAACCAGAATCAAACCAACCGCAAAGGGAACATCCGAACCCATCAAGGGAAAGCCCGGCTCATTCAAGATTTACTTCTCTCTTGGGAGAGACCCAAACTCCGGAAAGAACGGCAGCAAGGTTAAGTATCTCAAAACACCCAAGAGGACTATCCATTGCAAGAGCAAGAACCCAAAGAACTGGCCTAGCGAAGTCGCAAACGCCCTCAACGAGTACCGCGAGGAACTTGAGAGCCATGAACCATCTAGGGATGCCCCAAGCACCGTAGCGGCATATGCCGAATCTTTCCACGTGCTCCGAGAGGGCTCATTCGGCTCCCCTCTCTCTTATGAGCGAGAGGGATACGACGTGCGACACATACGAGAACTGTTCGGAGACGTGCCCCTAGCCGACCTGAGGCCCGACGATATTAAACGCGCCTACGCTGAGGCTCGTTCAAATGGAAGGTTCACCGACGCCGAGATTCGTCGTATTCACGTCAAGCTTAAGCAGGTCATGCAAGACGCCCTCGAGAACGAGCTGATAGACCGCAATCCCTGCATGGGCATCAAGCTTCCGAAACCGGACTTGCGGGCACGCAACTTTCTTCCCCCTGACGAGCTTCCACGGTTCACCGAATGCCTGCTTGCCGAGCCGATGGGACCCATGACGGTCTGCACCATGCTCATATTCCACCTTGGACTGAGAAAGGGAGAGGCGCTGGGCCTAAGCTGGCTCGATTACGACCCCAAGGCCATGGAGCTTCGAATCGTCCGCCAGTACACCAACGACAAAACCCTAAGGCCCCCGAAGTCAGAAATGAGCAGGCGCATTCTCTCTATAGATAAAACGCTGGCCGATTACTTGGATAAATGGAGGGACGTGCAACGCAACATATTCAAACGCCGTGGGCTAGAACGAAAGGACACCGATCCCATCGTTCACGCGCTTAGCGTTGAAAGGGATGCGATGGGCCTCCGCCGAATAAGCATAACCCGGCCAGAGGGGCACAACTATTCCCGATGGTTTAGGGACTTCTGCGTCGATAACGGCTATGGAACCTACAGCAATGTGACGAAGCAGTTCATGCGAGACGGCAAGCTTCATACGCGCGGCACTGGTTACTCAGGACTTGTTCCCCATGGCCTCCGTCACACCGCCGCGACCGCTCTCGTGGCGAGCAACGTCGATTTAAAGACCGTTCAGGCGCGAATGGGCCATGCCTCCGCAAGCACAACGGCTAATTTCTACACCCATGCAATCAGGGCCAATGACCGAAACGCAGCAGAAGTCTTTGAAAAGTTGAGTGAATCAGAATAGAGCCATGTTATATGGTGCACGTATTGTTATACTTGTTCTCACCTAAAGTGAGAGGAGGTTATCAATGGCATTGACCACCGCGAGCAGCAAGCTCCGTTCGACGATTCTGTTTAGCTCAAAAGAGGAGCAAGTCTTTTTCAAGCGCTCCAGCGCCGACCTAGCAGCCACAAGGGGGCTCACTCCCTCCGCGCTCTTGGCGAGACTCCCCATGGAGCAGCTGACTAGCACAGACCTCGGAAGATGGGCGGCGCAGCTCATCTATGCAGAAGATGGAAACTGTCTCGACGCCTTTGAGGCTATGTTCGAAGACTGGAGCGCCATCCAGCCCAAAAAGGACTGTCGCAACATCGTCAAAGGCTTCTTTGACTACTGTCATGAGGCTAGAGTCTGCATCGACACCGCTGACGAGCGCGTGCATCATCTCCGCTCGAATTGGGATAGCGTCTGTCTTCTGGCCGAAGAGGCTTCCAAGGCGCACGAGGACAGTCTCGACTTACGCATTCAGGCAAAAACCGGGCGCGAGCTTGAAACGCTCTTGCAAAACCCGACGGCGCTACTCACCATCACGCCGCTGCTCTCGTACATCATCAATCTGTGGGAGTGCATCAAGGATTACTCCTGTACCTATCGCGTTCTGCTCGATTTCGCCAACATGGGCGAGTCGTCACGCAAGGGGTACGTGGAGCCCACAGAGGCTCGAATTAGCCTCTTACACCTTATCGACGCTTACGAGGAAGGAGACGCCAACTAGTCGATAAGCCCGAATTACAAGCAAGCACCCGACTCCCCTCATTGTCGCCAAACATCGAAGAGGAGCCGAGCGCCCTAACAGAGGAGTTTATCATGCATTTTGCAGATGACCCCAAGGTTGACGCCATTTCCGCAGGCATCAACCTTCGCCGCACTGGCACCAAGCGTATCTTGAGCCGTCTTGATGTTCAGATTCTCATCGGCATTGGCCAGTCAAGTGCCATCCGGCTCATGAAGTCGACTCATCATTGCTTCCGCATCGCCAACCAGTATTTTGTCATGGAGGAAGACCTCTTCGACTACTTCAAAAAGCTCGCTGAAGAGGCGAGCGAGTGATGCAGTGCCCGACCTCCAACCTCCTCGTTTTCGAATCCGATAAGCTCGACGAGCATCTAAGCGCCCTTGAGGGCGACCAGCCCGTCGCCCACTTTGGCCTCAAGGCCCTCAACGACGTTCTCGGTGGCGTTTACCCCGGACTGAATTACGCCATCGGCACCGCACCCGGCAAGGGCAAGACGACCCTGGCCTTGCAGGAGGCCGACAAGCTCGCGGACGACGGGCACCCAGTCGTCTACGTCTCCGCCGAGCTCCCCGCGCACAAGCTCTTGGAAAAGAGCCTTACGCGGCTCAGCGGCACCGAGCTTGCCCTCTCCGAGGTCGCAGATGCGGCGGCGGAGAGCCACCCCAAGCACGTGGCCTTCGAAAACGCACTCGGCATGTACCGCGACCGCATCGCCCCCAATCTCTGCATCACCGGTCCGCTGAACACCGTCGAGCTCTCGAACCTCGTCGGACTGGTGGCACGCGAGCGCGACGAGGCCCCTATCGTCTTCGTGGATTATCTGCAGCTCCTGGCCTGCGGCACCACGGCAGACCAGCAGTTCATCGACGAGCGCCTGGCAATCACCGCATGCGTAAAGGGTTTGCGCGAAATATCGAACCTCTATGGCTCGCCCGTCATCGCCCTGAGCTCGACCACGCGCAAGTCCTACGAGTCTGGGAAGTCGACCAAGCCAAGCCTCGGCATGTTCGGCGGTTCCTCCGCCGTCGAATACGGCTTCGACTCTGTGCTCTACCTCGCCGATGACAACGGTAAGCCCAGCTTTCCCTATGAGCCTCCCGCAAGCGGAACTCCGCTCAAGCTCATTGCCCTCAAGAACCGTTACGGAATGTTGGCCGAGGCGCGGCTCGATTTCGACGGGGTCCATGCCACCTTCCTCGATAGGGATTAGGCGATGCGCGGCAATAGCAGGACCGCACATATAAACGTCAGGATGACCGATGAGGAGCGGGTCGCAATCGTGGCCCGCTCCTCCTCTTTCGGCATGCCCCCATCGACGTTCATGCGCGAGGCTGCGCTCAATCTCGGAGAGAAACCGGTCAAGATCGCCGACGAGTCGACCCTCCGGCAGATGCTCACCGAGATGAAGCGGCAGGGAAACAACCTTAACCAGGCCCAACGCGCCATTAACAAATACGGGGTCGACGGACAGACGGCACATCGGCTCTCGGAGGCCTTAAACCTCATAGCCCGCACGATCTCTCAACTCTCGGACCTTCTGTCAAAAACAAAGGAACAACCATGAAGACAAAGATACTCACGGCGCTCGTCACCTCAATTGTCCTCGCCGCGCTCGCCTGCCCGGTGCTCGCCTCCCCCATAGACCGCCTCGTCGCGGGGCTCCCGCTCGACGCGTCGCTCCTCCCCTCGGCGCTCGACGCAGCCACGGTTCTCGGCTGGTGGCTCTCGGGCTCATTCACCGCCTGCCCGGCGGGCACCGCCCTCACCCTCCTCCTCTCGCTCTGTGCATGCTCGCTCATCGCCTACTTGGATTGGGCTCAGGCAGCTTGAGCGCGGCAAGGCCAACTCGCGCGTCCACGCGAGACAGCCGGGCAGGGAGGAACGCGACATGGCCCGCAAGGGGCAGGCCGAGCGCTCCGAGAACGCCCGCGTCCGCGTGGCGGTCGCCCGTCGCGTCGAGGAGGTCGGACGAATGAGGGACTGCCCCGACCGCATGGCCGAGCTCGACCGGCGGCTCAGGCGAGACGGCATCGAGCTCGCGAGGTCGAAGGGCGGGAGCCTCCAGTACCGCTTCTTCTCGAAGGCCCTCGGGGCCGTGCGGAAGGTCAACGGCGGCAGGCTCGGCTTCGCGGTCGACCGCTCAACCGGCCTCGTCGTCCGCTTCACGCTGCGCGGGATAGCGACGGCGATGAGGGCGTTCTGGGAACTTGAGCGCAAGTCGTGGGAGAACCAGAACGGGCGAGGTGACTGAGCGCTTGGGCCGGGACGCAACAAGCGTCCCAGCTTATTATTGGCGGGAGCGACTTCGGAGCGGTTCGCCCTCCGCCGCAGGCGGCAAGATGATTCCGTGCAACGGAATCCATATCTTGCCCGCACGGAGCGAGCCGGTTGCCCAAGGCAACGCGAGCCCGGGCAGGTGAGCGCCGGTTGAACCGACGCCGAGGAGACGCGACCCTGGGGAGCGTCGCACGACGGCGCTCGGCGACCCGGCGCGAGAGGCCCAGCCCGGCGACCACGGCGGAGCGATGGCGACTTCTGGAAGCCATCGAGCGCAGCCGTTCGGCGGGCTGGGCCGGCGTGAGCGGAGGCGGACGAAACGCGACCCTGGGGAGCGTTGCCAGGGAGGCGCAGCGAGAGCGACGCCGTGCGTCGCGGGGGTCCCGCCCGTAAGCGGGACCCATCGGCCGCAAGGCCGATCAATGAGCATTAGAAAAAGCCCCGGCCATTTGGTCGGGGCTTTCCTTGCCTGAAATAGACGATTGCCTTGCTCTTTCAAGTTACTTCGTGGCACCGCAAGAAGAGCACTTATACCCAGTGGTCACAGTCTCATCCCATGCATCGCGCACCTGCACCTGCTCGTCATAGGCCGCTTGGTCGGTCACGGTTTCATAATACCCCTGCTTTACAGTCACATAGGTAGAGTGATAGCTTCCGCAATTACCACCATTCATAAGAGAGTTGTTAATATGCCCCCAAGGGTCAGACGTGATATCCGCACCGCACTGGTTGCAGATATAGTGTTCCTCCGTCACCGCGTCATGCCATACCTGATGCGTCACCGCGTCGTGGTGGACGGTCTTGTACTGAGCGTCGTGATGGACGGTTTTTGTCTGGGCAACCCAGTTGTGCTGATGCGCCGGGGTGTCATCCTTTTTCGATGAACTGCCTGAATTGGAGTTTGAGCCGGAGTTGCTGCTGTTGCCGCCACTCGGCTTGCTATCGGATTTTCCCTCGTCTTTCTTGGAGGATGAATTGCTCTTGTTTCCAGAATTATCGGAGCTGCCTGTGGTCTTCCCATTATCCTTCTTGGAGCCGTTGGATGAACCTGAATCGCTCTTCTTGCTGTCGGAAGTTTCCGGGGTCTTCGCGTCGGACTTCTCTTCCTTGGCGGACTCCTGAGCCTTCTCGGTCTCCTTCTCGACGGCATCGGCATCGGCGTTCGGGTTCTTCTTGATGTTGTCCTCGAACTTCTTCACGACCTCGGCACCCTTGTCTCCGGTCAGAGTAGAATCGCCCTTCTTCACGGCTGCTGCAACGTCCTTGGCGATGGCGGTCAGGTCATCCTTCGTCACCTTATCCGCATCAACCTTGTTGAAAGTCACACCCGTGCTGGCCGTCTTCTTATCGGCCTTCCCGGCGGTAACCTTCTTCGATGACACCTTATAGATGGAACCGTCGGCGTTCACCGGTGAAATGAATGTGACGGTGTAGGTGCCGGACTTGCCGACCTTCACGGTCACCTGCTTGTTCGCGGCGATGGCGGTGTAGAAGTCCACCTTCCCGTCCGCATCCTCTATATGGGCGATAACGGGCGTGGAAGTGTCCGCATCCCAGCCGTCAGCCTTTACCTCAAGGGTAAGTACCATGTCCTGCTTCTCCTCGTCCTTTGACTGGGACACCGCAGGGGCATTGGAATCTCCCGTCCAACTGGCATGTGAGATGGCGTAAGCCCCGCCGCCGATGAGAAGCGCCGCACAGAGGATTCCCGCACCAGCTGCGCAGACCTGCTTACGGGAGAACTCGCGCCCGAAAAGCACGAGCGGCTTCCCCTCTTCTTTTTCCACTGCATCCCCGGAGACCATATCGTCCGTCACCTTCGGAATCTCCGTAACCACCATGGCTCCTTCCTGATTGCGATACTTCAGTATTTGCATTGTATTTCAAATTGTCACTTATATAGGTGTGACTTATATAGGGTTGGCTTGAATCATTGACACCGATGGATAGGAGGTGCCGATGACTGAGCTTGACCCCAAGATGCGCGTGGGGCTTCGCATTAAAGAATTGAGGGCTGAGCTTGGCATGAGTCAAGAGGCCTTCGCATATTCCATCGAGATGTCCCGCACCTATTTCGCCGAAGTCG
The DNA here is from genome assembly GCA_900543605.1 of uncultured Collinsella sp. GTDB lineage: Bacteria > Actinomycetota > Coriobacteriia > Coriobacteriales > Coriobacteriaceae > Collinsella. The sequence continues at coordinate 124,340 of UQSK01000001.1, read as the reverse complement.
AGACGGGCAAGCGAAACGTGTCTATTGAGAATATCGACCGCATAGCGAGGGGCCTCGGCGTTTCCCTGAAGGAGTTCTTCAACTCTGACCTCTTTGTCAAATAAGACAGAGTGCAAATCGAATTAGAACGAAAGAACAGACTTCCAACGTCGTCTAATGTCCAACGGGGCTTCAATAGCAATCAAAAGATATCAAAGGCTGCCGGAAACTGGCTCGCCCTACGGCAACGACAACCTAGGTTTTCAACGCTTTCCATAGCCGGAGGGTCCCACATCCAACCCGTAGGCTGTGGAAAGAGTTGAAAACCGGCCCTGAGGTTGGAACTCTGAGGTGAAATATGAAGTCGCGATGTTTTCACCCATAGAATGAACTTTCACCCCTTTTTCACCCCTCAGGGGAGTTTAACCCCTATCCATACAGAAACAGGTCAGACGATTTATACCGTCTGACCTGCGATTTTCCTGGTGCCCCCGGGCGGATTCGAACCGTCGACACCCGCTTTAGGAGAGCGGTGCTCTATCCCCTGAGCTACGGAGGCATGTTGTACTAGTGTAGCAGATTTACTGCATCGCAATACGTCGCATGACTAGACTTCGAAGTTGCGGTGGAATAGTTCCTGTCTGAAGCATCTAAAGCCGTATTTAGGAACTATTTCACCGCAACTTATGAGGAGCTAGTTACCTTTGTGGAAGAGGTTTTTGATAACGGAGGGGATGCTCTTGGCGCCCTTGGCCGTCACATCGATAAAGTCGGGCGAACGCACAAGCTTATCCTCGTCGACGTACTTGCGGACAGCACGAAGCGTCTCTTTGTCGTCGCGCGTCGAAAACGTAAAGTGACCGTTGTCCTTGGTGAAGATGGCAAAACGCGTGATCTTCTTGGTGCCGCGTAAAACCTCGGCGGCAATATAGTCGACCTCGTCCCACGGGATTTGAATATAATCCTCGGGATTGCGCTCGTTGTAATACTCGAACGCCTTATTGCCCACCATCACGTTACCGTGGCTGGTAAGCCCCATCAGGCAGGTTGCCGGCGTTGCCAGATCGACCGTGCTGTTCTGAGATTGCGCCATGCGCGCCTCGCCCTCCAAATAAAACAATCGGACCGCATCCAGTGTACCCACCGGGTGCGATCCGTTTCAATGGCTCAAAAGCCCTTGCCTAGCAACTCTCGGTCTTAAGCCGAAGCGTGCTTACATGAAGCCGCAGAAGCGACCGATGATGCCGACGGCGAAGAGAGCCAGGATGATGACGATCGGGCTGACCTTCTTCTTGAGGAGCTTGCAGACCAGCAGGGTCAGGCACACGGCGGCAAGGCCGGGGATGAGCTGATCGAGGTTGGCCTGAAGCGTGGTGACCTTCATCTGATCAAGGGCGGTAGCACCGACGGAGTTGTACATCGTCAGCGCTTCCTTGATACCCTCGGAACCGGAGGGCAGGCTAGCCCAGTCGATAAAGGCGCCAGCAGACTGCTTGACCGTGGAGACGATCGGGGTGAAGGAAATGGACACCCAGCGCTCGACCAGGGCGCCGATGATGAACATACCCAGGATGGAAGCGCCCTCGGTGACCATGCCCATCAGACCACCGGAGAGGTCCTTGGCGATGGAGGCGCCGACCTTGTAGCCAAACTCCTGCGTGTACCACAGGAAAGCGTAACGGATGATGTTCCACGCGAAGAAGAACAGCAGCGGACCGACGATGCTGCCGGACATGGCCAGGGAAGCGCCCAGAGCGCCCAGAATCGGGCGAAGGGTGAACCAGAAGACGGGGTCACCGACGCCGGCGAGCGGGCCCATCATACCGACCTTGACGCCCTGGATGGCGACATCATCAATCGGAGCACCGTTGGCGCGCTCCTCCTCGAGGGCGAGGGTAACGCCAATGACGGGGGCGGAAACATAGGGGTGGGTGTTATAGAACTCCAGGTGGCGCTTAAGAGCGGCAATCTGGTCATCCTTGCTGGTGTAGAGCTTCTTGATCGCAGGGATCATTGCGAAGCACCAGCCGCCGTTCTGCATACGCTCGTAGTTCCACGAGCCCTGAAGGAACTGATGACGGAAGCAAACCTTCTTGCGGTCAGCCTTGGTGAGCTGAATCTTGTTCTCTGCCATATGTATCACTCCCCTCCTACTCGTAATCGTTCAGAATGTCGCCGAGCGGGTCGCCGGAGCCACCGCCCATGCCGCCACCCTGCTTGGCCAGATCCTTAAGGCCAAGGTAGATGAGGGCAAGGGAGATGCCGATGAGACCAAGGGCGATCAGCGTGAGCTGAGGGATGGCAGCAAGGACAAAGCCGAGGACGAAGAACGGCCAGGTCTCCTTGGTGGCCATCATGTTGATGACCATGGCGTAACCGACGGAAGCGACCATGCCGCCGCCGACAGCCATGCCGCCGGACAGCCAGTCGGGCATAGCGTTAAGCGCGTTGGTAACGGCCTCGGCCGGGATGACGCACAGAAGCACTGCCGGGATGGCGATACGAAGGCCCTGCATGAGGATGGCAGCATACTGCCAGCGCTCGATGCCGGAGAAGTCGCCCTTCTCGGCGCAACCGTCCATGGCGTGAGCGATAGCGGTAGCAATGGTACGGCAGATCATGGTCAGGAACAGACCAGCGACCGACAGCGGGACGGCGACGGCGATAGCGGTGGTAACGGCCTTGGCCGAATCGGTGGCGCCACCGTTGAGGGCGAGCACCATGATGATCGAAGAAGCGACCGAGGCCAGAGCGGCGTCAGGCGCGACAGCGGCGCCGACGTTAGCCCAGCCAAGGGCCATCATCTGGAGCGAACCGCCCAGGAGGATACCCTCCTGAAGGTGACCGGTTACGAGACCGATAAGCGTGCATGCCACGAGCGGCTGATGGAACTGGAACTCATCCAGAATGCCTTCCATACCGGCAAGCAACGCGACAATCGCAACAAGCAGAATAGTGATTGCAGACATGTATCGGACCCTCCTTTACTATGCTTGAGCGGCCAGTTCGGCCTTAGCTTTCTTCAACATGGCGTCGAGATCCTCGGAGGAATCCGAAGGAACCTTGCGGACCTCGAACTTGACGCCCTTGGCCTTGAGGGCCTCGAGAGTCTTGACGTCGTCATCGCCCATAGCGACGGCGTTGGTGACGACGACCTTGCCCTTGGAGTGAGCCATGGAACCGATGTTGACTTCCTTGATGTCGACGCCGGCCTCGATGGCCTTGAGCAGATCCTGCGGGTTCTCAAAGAGCAGCATGGCCTTGGTGTCACCAAAGCGCGTGTCCTTGACGACCTCGGCCATCTTCTTGATGGGCACGACGTTGGCATGGACTCCCGGAGGGGCAGCCTGCTCGATCATGGTCTTGCGGAGCTCGTCGTGAGCAACGCCGTCGGAAACCACGATGATGCGGTTGGGGTTGATCTGCTTGGTCCACGTGGTGGCCACCTGGCCATGAAGCAGACGGGTGTCGATACGGACGTGGGCGATCTTGATGTGCCCATCGCCGATGACCGTTCCCGGAGGGATGGCGCCTGCAGGAGCAGCGGCGGCCGCAGCCGGCTTCTTCTCCTCGGGCTCCAGAGACTCGGGCTTGACGCGCACGCCAGCCTTAGCCTCAGTCACGAGATGTTTTGCGATCGCATGTGCAGTGTTCTTTGCGTCAAAGCGCTGCGAATATGCCTCGATGAGCATAGGCAGGTTGACACCGGTGACGATAGCCCAGGAATCGTGGCCCTCGATGAGCCCGCTGATCTGGTTGAACGGCGTGCCGCCCCACAGATCAACGAGGAAGAGCACCTGCTCCTGGTCTTCGAAGGAAGCGATTGCTTCCTCGACCTTGGCACGGAAGTCGTCGGGGCCCATGCTCGGCTCGAGCGAGACCACGGCAACAGACGGCTGATCGCCAAAGACCATCGAGCCCGTCTGCTTGATTCCAGCTGCCAAGTCCCCGTGGCTAGCAAGAACAATACTTACCATCACATAACCTCCTTTTTGTCTACGTATTTCCTACACGACATGAAAGGAGTATAGCTGTTTGGTTTGTGGAATTATAGCTAAATCCGCAAAAGGTTGGATTATTTGTTTAAACGTCTAGGTTTGTTACAAGTTGATTACGTTGCCGGTTTACAGCTTATTGCCTGCTAAAACGTGATTTGCTGATTGCTTTCAAAGACATATAAAGGTGCACTGTTCGTTAAGACCGCTTTTAGGTGGATCCCAATGCGTCTGCGTGCCACCATTTTGTTTGAACAGACATGACTTGACTAACCGAAGCAAATATGTTTAGAACTCTAGCCCATGTAGTCATTGGATGTTAGGCGATGTGGAGAGGGTTGGCGGCGTCGACGGCATCGGGGGCGTCGGAAGGACCGTCGGGGACAGCGTCTGCCGGATCCTCGTCGGGGGTCTCGATCTGTTTGATCATTACCTCTTGGCCCTGCAGCAGGTATGTTTCACCGCTGCCGCAATGGGGGCAAGTCTTGCCGTGCTCGACCGTCGCGTAGTCGCGGCCGCACGCCTCGCAATGCGTCACGGCCTCGACAGGCTCCACGATAAGCTCCGCGCCCTGCGTGATAGGCTTTTTATCCGCCGCCCAGCGCCAAGCGTCGAGTAGTAGATCGGGGACGACGCCCAAGACCTCGCCCAGCAGCAGCGTGACGCTCGAAACGCGACGCACGCCATGAGCGCGCGCCACATTCTCAACATCGCGAATGATGTGATAGACGATTCCGAGCTCGTGCACTTTTAATTCCTTCCGCCGTTCTACCGAACGGCGGTCGGCTTGACGCTGCGCGAGCCCCAGACGGGCGATCTGCCTTTCAATCGTCGGGCATGGGCAAAAGCCCTATGCCCTCCTCTTTCAAGGCACCTCGCCACGCCTGGGACTCGCTCGCTGTCCAACCGCTCTCTGCGCCGTTCTCCTGCTTGTTGCGTTTCTTACTTCTTCCCGAATTTAATCTTGATGGCGCGCTTGAGCGCGTACTTGCCAAGGCTTGGGAGCTTTTGCTCGTATTTGACCATCGTGGAGCACTCGGGGCGGTCGCGATCCAGATGGATGGCGTCGAACGCGCACTTGGTGGTGCACAGGCCGCAGCCGATGCACTTGTTGGGGTCGACGATCGAGGCGCCGCAGCCCAGGCAGCGGGCGGTCTCGGCGCGCACCTGCTCCTCGGTAAAGGTCTCAACATACTCGCTAAACGGCGCAGCCTTCTCGCGTTCGCGGTCCACATGCGCAACCTCGCGGCTCGCGTTGTCGTAGCTCTCGATCACGACATCGTCGCGGTCGAGCGCGGTGTAGCGGCGCTGGTTGCGGCCGATGGTGAGCGTGGAGCCCGGCTGCACAAAGCGATGGATGGACACGGCAGCCTCGTGGCCGGCGGCAATGGCATCGATGGCAAAGCTGGGGCCGGTGTAGACGTCGCCGCCCACAAAGATGTCGGGTTCGGCGGTCTGGTAAGTCTGGGGATCGGCCAGGGCGCCCTGGCCGCGGCCGAGCTCCACCTTGGAGCCAGCCAGCAGGTCGCCCCACACAATGGACTGGCCAATCGACATGACGACACGGTCGGCATCGACACGGCGCAGATCGTTCTCGTCGTACTCGGGCGCAAAACGGCCCTCGTCGTCAAAGACACGCGTGCAGCGCTTGAAGGTGATGCCGCACACGCGACCGGCCTCGTCCAGGTGAATCTCCTTGGGGCCCCATCCGCAGCTGATGTGCGCGCCATCCTCAATGGCCTCGCGACGCTCCTCCTCGCTGACAGGCATCTGGGCATCGCTCTCCAGGCAGAACATCTCAACGTGCTCGGAACCCAGACGGCAGGCGTTGCGCGCGACATCGATAGCCACGTTGCCGCCGCCCACCACAATGGTGCGGCCGGACAGGGAATCGATCTTGCCGCTGTTAACCTCGCGAAGGAAGTCGACGGCCACGGTCACGTCCTCGGCACCCTCGCCCGGAATGCCCGCAAGGCGGCCGCCCTGGCAGCCAATGGCAACGTAGAAGGCCTTAAAGCCCTGCGCGCGCAGCTCGTCGAGCGTCACATCGCGACCGACCTCAACGCCATAGCGGAACTCAGCACCTATCAGGTGAATGATCTCGACCTCGGCCTCGATAACATCCTTCTGCAGCTTAAAGCTGGGAATACCGTAGGTGAGCATGCCGCCCGGGCGCTCGTTCTTCTCGAACACGACGGGCTTGTAGCCCTTCTCGGCCAGATAGAAGGCACAGGACAGGCCGGCCGGACCGGCACCGATAATGGCAATCTTCTGATCGAAGCCGCCGGCGCGCGTCGGGGTCACCACAGGTGGGACATAGCGAGTCGCGGCATCCAGATCGCGCTGGGCGATGAACTTCTTGACCTCGTCGATGGCCACGGCGGCGTCCACACGGCCGCGGGTGCAGGCGTCCTCGCAGCGGCGGTTGCACACACGGCCGCAGATAGCGGGCAGCGGGTTCTCGCGCTTAATGAGTGCTAGGGCCTCGTCATAGCGACCCTGAGCCGCGAGCTTCAAATAGCCCTGAACGGCAACGTGCGCGGGGCAGGCCGTCTTGCAGGGCGCGGTGCCGGACTCGTGCGTCTCGATACGGTTATCGTTGCGGTAGTTGGGCGACCACTTGGTGTGGTCCCACTTGGTGGCATCGGGCAGCTCCTGGCGCGGATACTCGGGCACCTGTCCGCCGGCCTTTTTGCTGCAGAGCTTCTGGCCGAGCTTGGCGGCACCGGCCGGGCACACCTCAACGCAGCGACCGCAGGCCACGCACTTGTCCTTCTCGACCTTGGCGACATAGGCCGAGCGCGACAGGTTAGGCGTGTTGAACAGCTGAGAGGTGCGCAGGGCATAGCACACGTTGACGTTGCAGTTGCAGATGGCGAAGATCTTGTTCTCGCCGTCGATGTTGGTGATCTGGTGCACAAAGCCGTTGTCCTCGGCCTGGCGCAAAATGTCGTAGACCTCGTCGCGCGTCACGTAATGGCCGCGGTCGGTCTCGACCACGTAGTCGGCCATGTCGCCCACGGCAATGCACCAGTCGGCCGGGTCGTCGGCGCAGCCCTCGCCCATCACGCGACGGCTCGCGCGGCAGCTGCAGGTGCTGGCGGCATATTTACCCTCGTATTTGTCGAGCCAATGCTCGATATGCTCGATCGGCACCGACGTGCTCGCGGCATCGATGGCCTTCTCGACCGGAATTACATGCATGCCGATGCCGGCACCGCCAGGTGGCACCATCGGCGTGGCCTTGGACAGCGGTCCCTTGGACGCCTGCTCAAAGAACTTGGCGTAGACCGGGTGCTCGTCGAGCTGGCTTACGCGCATGTTGAGGAACTCGGCGGAACCCGGCACCAGCATGGGCAGCACCCACTGCTTGGCGCGCTCGGGGTTTTCCCAGTTGTACTCGAGCAGGCCCGTGTAGCTCATGTCGTCGAGCATCTTCTCGATATCGGCCTCGGGCATGCCGGTGAGCTTGACCATCTCGGACAGCGTATAGGGACGGCGCATCTTCATCTTGCAGAGCACTTCGGCCTGCTCGTCGGTTGCGGCCTCGGCAAACGACCAGTACTCGTAGCCCAGCAGCTCGTCGCGATGCAGCAGACGGTTGGTGCAGTGCTCGCACAGCTTGACGATTGCCTCGCGCGGATGCTCCGGCAGCGGCGGCACAAACTCCGCGCCGGTATCGGGCTCGGTGTAACTAATCCCCGGTCCGTTGAGAATCATGGTTGTCCCCTCTCTTGCCGCAGCCCGACGAGGCCGCAGCGCCCCTCTTTTTTTTGCAGGCCGGGCATGCCCCCATGCCGTTCACCCGCCATTGTTGACATTGTGTCAAAAATAGTATTGACGAACCGTCAACAATATTCAAGACTGTTAGGCGAACGGTCAGGCAAAAGAGGATGAAAGGCGGCAAAACATGGGCGACACGTACGCAGATATCCCTGTGGCCGACGCCACTCTTGCGTCCGATAGCGCGGCAAAGCGCTTGACGGGCGACGAACGCCGTCGCGAGATCCTCACCGCCGTGCGCACCGTAAGCTCCGAGCTGGGCGTGTCCCACCTATCGGTATCGGCCGTGACCAAGCGAGCTGGCTGCACGCGCTCGCTGTTCTACCACTACTTCGCCGACATGGACGCCGCCGTCACCGCCGTCATGGACGAGGCAATTGACGGTTTTATCTCCGAGCTCGAGCAGTGGAATGCCAACCGCATCGTCGGTGATATTGAGGGCGCGCTCGACACCGTCGCCCCGCTCTTTAAGCGCCTGGTCGCCAGCGGCCACGAGCTGCCGAGTACCCTGACCTCGAGCAGCGGCGCGCTCTACGGCGGCTTTCTGCACAACGTGGTTCAGCGCGTGGCTCAGTACATCTGCGACACCACCGTGGTTGATTTTGTCGCCCATCACGAGCTGCGCATCGACCATGTCTACGAAACGTTCTACACCCTCATCATGGGTCTTTTGATGTATATCCGCACGCACCCCGATGTGCCCGACGAGACGGTCAAGGAAATCATCGCCTCGACGCTCCACATCGAGGGCTATACCGCCAAGTATCCGGAGCGCAAGCCCCAGAACTGACGACATTTGGCCAAACTGTCCGCGATCAGAAGAGGGGCCGCGGGCGTGTGAAAGGAGAGCAGCATGCTGTTCGATGTTTGGGGTAGCGATACCCTTATCCACTGGGCCGGCTGGGCCATGGTCTTTATTGGCCTGATCGTGCTCAACGAGGTCGGCCGCCGCACCAAGCTGGGCGCAGCAATCATCTTTGGCGTGGCTCCGCTGGCCATGACCATCTACTGCGTCGCCATCGCCATCGGCGTCTCGCAGGGTGCCGAGTGGGCGCTCACCAACCCTACCCATGTGTACCAGAACAGCTGGTTCCACTACGCCAAGGTATACGCGGCGCTGGCCGGTTGCTGGGGCTTCATTGCCATTAAGTACCAGTGGGGCAAGATCGGCAAGGCGCATTGGTTCCGCGCGTGGCCGTTTGTGATCGTCGCCATCAACATCATGATCGCCGTCGTGTCTGACTTCGAGAGCGCCTATCACTTCTTTGTCCTGGGCCAGTCCACTTGGGTCACCTCCGAAGGTGCTACGCAGCTGGCCGGCTGGAACAACGTGTTCAACGGCATCGCCGGTCTCATCAACATCTTCTGCATGACCGGTTGGTGGAGCGTCTACGCCTCCGAGGACAAGACCGATATGCTGTGGCCCGACATGACCTGGGTCTACATCATCGCCTACGATATCTGGAACTTCTGCTACACCTACAACTGCCTGCCCACCCACTCCTGGTTCTGCGGCTTTGCGCTGCTGCTGGCGCCCACCGTCGCCGCCTTTATCTGGAACAAGGGCGGCTGGATCCAGAACCGCGCCTTTACGCTGGCCATTTGGTGCATGTTTGCCCAGGTGTTCCCGTACTTCCAGGAGGAGTCCATCTTTGTGACCCACTCCACGCTCGACCCCGGTGCCGCTACCGCGGTCTCGATCGCCGCACTGATCGCCAACGTCGCCGCGATCATCTACATCGCCTACCGCGCCAAGAAGCTCGGCCGCAACCCCTACAAGCAGGATGTCTTTGAGGGCACCAGCGATTGGGAGAAGGCCACCGCTCGCCGCGCCAAGGTCGATTACGCGCACGCCGAGTAACGCGCCTGACGCAAACATCGCTTGAGCACGAAGCGGCATAGCCGGCTCCGCGCAACTCAACGCATTGCAGAGCCCCCGGAATGTGATTCGTTCGCGTTCCGGGGGCTTTTTGCTGCCGCGAGGATGCGACTGAACGATGCGCTCGGGTTAAATCGGATCTTATATTTCGCATGCGCTTTATATGGCTCCATTTTTGGGTACAGTGTTGTCCCGATATTGAGCTTGGGGGATATATGAAAGATGAGACGATGGGCCAAGAGGATGCGGCCCAAGATGCAGAAGCGTGTGCCGAGGCCCTGGAGAGCCTAGACCAGATCGCGCTGGCCGAGATTGCGTTTGACGATTCGAGCGTTGATGTGCTGGATGAGCCGGAAATCGAGGCGCAGCCCGATGATCAGGATGCAAAAGACGATGGCGCCGCGCCCACCGAAGACGAGGCGGGGCACGAGGAATCCGAATGCAAGGCCGACGACCAGCCCGAATCTGACACGAGCGAGGAAACCATCTTGCTCGACAGCTTGCCGGCCGAAGATTCGCTGACCCGCGAGCTCCCTGGCTTAGGTTCTGCGCCTGCCGTGGACGAGACCATCGCCATGGGCGATATTCCCCTACCGTCCGTCCCTTCGGCACGCGAAGCCGAGGTTCGTCATCGTAAGATGCCGCCCAAGCGCCGCAACCTGATGGTTGCCGGCGTTGTGGCCGTCGCGCTCGTCGCCGGCGGCGCAGGCTATGCTGCCTGGAACGGATATCAGCAAGAGCAGGCCTCCGCTGTCGCCGCCAGTGCGCACACGATGATGTCGGTGCAGATTGGCGTGCATGCCGCGGGCCTCGACTGCTCAACTGGCTCCAAGATTCCCGTACAGGTGAGCGGGCAGGATTCCGACGGTTCTTCCGTGAGCGAAACGCTCTACGTTGACGAGCATGGTCGCGGCATTAAGCTGCTGCCCGGCGATTACACGCTCTCCATCGCTGGGTCCCCCATCGCAGCCGACGGTACCATTTACACCGTGCCGACCACCAAGGCGCAGGTCACCATTAAGAGCGATGGACAGGATTTGAGTGCCCAGGCCACCTTTAAGCTTAAGGTGCCTTCGGCCGACACGGTGACTGACGACCAGATCGATGCCGCCGCCAAGTATGCCGAGGAAGGCGGGGTGAATTCCGCCGCGGTCGCAAAGGTACTCCAGCAGGCGGCAACCGCGCGACGCGACGCCGCAACCAACGCCGTGAGCTCCCGCAAGGCGCAGGCGGCCCGCGACGCCGACGCCCGTCACAAGGCAACCGACCTCTACCAGCTCGATATCCCCGTCGAGTGGTACGGCAAGGTCGAGACTTGGCAAAATGGCAGCACGCTGTGCATCTATCTTGCCGGCGACACGAACACGCCGCTTGTGACGCTTGTCACGGTGCGCGACGGCGAGAGCTTTACGCCCGATGAGGGCGATGCGGTTTTGGGTGCGGCAAACCTCGGCAACGGCTACACCGTCTACGCCAGCGGCCCCGTCTATCCGTACGTGGTGCCCCAGACCATCAACGGGCGCACGCAAGACCCCGTGTCGACCTACCCCATGGACACGGCCATTGAGCTTGTCGAGCTTACGACCGGCAACCGCTACACCTATAGCCAGATCAAGAACGTGCTGGTCGGTAAAGACGGCAAGGCCGACGCCGCGACCAAACTCGAGACCGACTACCTCGCCCAGATTCTGATGCCGAGCATCAAGGCCCAGGACTAGCCGGGCGCATCATGGTGCTCCCCAACCGTGATAAAGGGGCCAGGAGGTCCTGGCCCCACAGATCCGTAGATGATTAGGCAAGGAGCCACTTCCATGCGGGCACAACGTGTACCGCACCGTGCTCGCATGGAATATCGGCCTGCTCATCCATGGTAACGATTGCCGACTCGCCAAGATCGAACTGGGCCATCGAGGCATCAAGCGCGGCAATTTCGCGCTCGCGCGTTTTCTCACTTGCCATATCCACACTCACCTGAATCAGGCTATAAGCCCGCATGAGAAGTGCGTCCCCAGCCACAAAGTCCACCTCATGGCTTTTGCTCTTCTCTTTGATCAGCAGGCGGCAGACCGAGCCGGTCCTCACCGCGGGAGTCCTTCTTCTTAGCGCATTGAACACTGCGGTCTCGAGCCTCTGGCCCTGGTCCAATGCCGATGCGGAAGAGAATGCTCCAAACATCGCAGGGTCGACAGCGTAGACCTTAGACGCAGACCGCATGTTATTTGCCAATGAACGCGTGAACTCCGGCACAGAAAATAACAGGTAGGCATCCTCATAATACTCAAGTAAATCGCTGAGCGAATTACGACTGACGGGTATCTGTCTGCTCTTGAACTCGTTGTACACTTTGTTCACTGACAGCTCTCGTCCCGAAGATGCCATACACCGCGTCAAGAACAGCGATGCCAGGCGAGGGTTCTTGACGTCGTAACGCTCAATGACGTCCATAGCGACCGTTCGCGAAGCATATTCCTGTAGCAGCTGAATCGCGTCTGCGGGCGTCTGCTCAAGCGTCGCGATGAATCCCCCTCGTTCAAGATATCCGATCAGATGATGTCGAAGCAGCGCTGCATCGCTTGGGGAAAAGGTCGCATCTGGCTCGAAAACGCTCCCCGTCTTATACCGAACGTATTCCGAAAAACTCAACGGAAAAAGCTCCCGTATAAGAGAACGACCCCTGAACTCGCTCTTAAGCTCTGAGGACAGCATCTTGGAAGAAGATCCCGTCACATAGACGGTCGCTTTCTCCGTATCGACTACACGCCGCAGAAACGCACCCCATTCGGGAATTTCCTGGATCTCGTCAAAGAAAATGTAAGCGCCCTCGGTTCGAGCAGCAGGATACAGCGCATAGAACGTGTCGAACACGTCCGCCAGCAGCGATGACTCATACGGGCGCAAGCGCTCGTCCTCAAAATTAAAGTAAAGCATCCGGTCAAGCTCGACGCCCCGGCCCTGAAGCCGCTGCATCTCCTGATACAGGCGATACGTCTTTCCACAACGGCGGGCCCCCACAACCACATTTACGATGTTGTCGCGCTTTGGCTCCTGTGGGTTTTCCAGATCAAGGTCTCGCTCAAAGACCTGCGGAACCCCCTGCTGTTCAAAGTCCTTTATTTTCTGGGCGATCAAGTCGTTGAATGCCATGATTCTCCAATCTTGCTCTCTAGCTAATCAAAATTATACTGATTCTTGATTAATTAGAGAGCAAGATTGTGTGTAGCTTGATTAACACTTAAGCAAGTTTTATCACCGTTATTGCTCCGAAGGATATCGAGTGGCTAAGAGGACAACCGAGCTCGAATGCGACTCCCCGAGCAGTCAATTTGGGACGGGGCTTTTTTGACTACCCTCCCCCTGCAGAAAAATCCCTAACGCAGTTGCGGTGAAATAGGGACTGTTTTTGCTGCTCAAACCGCAAAACAGTCCCTATTTCACCGCAACTTATTGGTGGCCTTTTGGGTGGCACTCAGCGCCACGGGTCGGCTTCGAACATCGGCTCGCGCTCGGGGCGGCGATCGCTGTAGGGATCGTAGCCGTCGTCGTCCTCGTTCTCGGCACGGATGTAGGGGTCGCGCGGCTTGGGCGCCGGCTTAGGCGCAGGCTTGGGTGCGGCGGGTGCGGCATCGGTCGCCGGCGCGCTTGTCTTGATCTCGTCTTTCATCTGCATATCTCCTTGCATCGCATCCGTTCAACAACATCGATTGTCGCACGAAAAAGGGCGGCGGACCCAATTGGATCCGCCGCCCTTGGCGTTTAGAGACGACTGACAGATTTTAAGGCATGGCCCAAAATCTACTCGGCGTCGGGAACCTCGTAGGTGGCCGCCGGCGTGCTGTCGCACACGACGGTAAAGCCGCCGTCCTTGTCGACATCGACCGTCACCTGATCGCCCTCGCGCACCGTGCCGTCGATGATGGCGGCGGCGATGGCGTCCACGACCTCGCGCTGGACCAGGCGCTTGAGCGGACGGGCACCGAACACGGGGTCCAGGCCGCCCACGGCGAGCATCTGCTTGGCCGCCGGGGTGATGGCAAGCGTCATGCGCTCCTTGGCCAGGCGTGCGCGGACGTCGGCAAGCTGGATGTCGACGATCTTCTCGATCTGCGCCATGCCGAGCGGATGGAACACCACGATATCGTCGATACGGTTGAGAAACTCGGGGCGGAAGGTCTGAGCCATGGCGGCGTCGACCTGATGGCGCATCTCCTCCTCGTCCTTGCCGGACAGATCGGCGATGGCCTTGGAGCCCACGTTAGACGTCATGATGATAATCGTGTTCTTGAAGGACACCTGGCGACCCTGGCCATCGGTCAGACGGCCGTCGTCGAGCACCTGCAGCAGCACGTTGAAGACATCCGGATGAGCCTTCTCCATCTCGTCGAGCAAGATCACGGAGTACGGACGACGACGCACGGCCTCGGTGAGCTGGCCGCCCTCGTCGTAACCCACGTATCCCGGGGGCGCACCGATCAGACGCTGGACGCTGAACTTCTCCATGTACTCGGACATGTCGATACGCACGAGTGCGCGCTCGTCGTCGAACAGGCACTCGGCAAGCGCCTTGGCGAGCTCGGTCTTGCCCACGCCGGTGGGGCCCAGGAAGAAGAAGCTGCCGATGGGCTTGTCCGGGTCGGAGAGACCCGCACGGCTGCGGCGCACGGCCGCGGCCACAGCGGAGACCGCCTCATCCTGGCCGATGACGCGCTTATGCAGCTCACCCTCCAAGCCCTTCAGCTTGTCGAGCTCGCCCTGCATCATCTTGGACACAGGCACGCCGGTCCAGGCGCTCACGACCTCGGCGATCTCATCGGAGGTCACCTGTTCGTTGAGGCCCTCGCCGTCCTGCTGCTTTTGTGCCTCGAGCGCGGCCTCGGAATCCTGAATCTGCTGCTGCAGGCCCGGAATCACGGAGAAGCGCAGCTCGGACGCACGGCCCAGGTCGCCGTTGCGCGTCGCGCGCTCCTCTTCGCTCCTGGCCTCGTCGAGCTGGCCCTTAAGCTCCTGCACGTGGTCGATGGCGTTCTTCTGGTTGAGCCAGCCGGCCTTTTGCACGTTGAGTTTTTCCTGGACCTCGGCAATCTCTTGGCGCAGGGCCTCCAGACGCTCCTTGGAGGCGTCATCAGTCTCCTTCATGAGCGCCTGCTCCTCGATCTGCAGCTGGGTGAGCTGACGCGTGGTGGCGTCGATCTCGACTGGCATGCTGTCGAGCTCCATGCGCAGACGGCTTGCCGCCTCATCGACCAGGTCGATGGCCTTGTCGGGCAGGAAGCGGTCGGCGATATAGCGATCGGAGAGGTCGGCGGCGGCCACGAGCGCGCTATCGGTGATGTGCACGCCATGGAAGATCTCGTACTTCTCCTTGAGGCCACGCAAGATCGAAATAGTGTCCTCAACGGTGGGCTCGCTCACCATCACGGTCTGGAAACGACGGGCGAGCGCCGCGTCCTTCTCGATGTACTTGCGATACTCGTCGAGCGTGGTCGCGCCGATTGCATGTAGGTCGCCACGGGCGAGCGCCGGCTTGAGGATGTTGCCGGCGTCCATGGAGCCCTCGGTGGCACCCGCGCCCACGATGGTGTGAAGCTCATCGATGAACAGGATGACCTTGCCTTCGGATTTTTGCACTTCTTTGAGCACAGCCTTCAAGCGGTCCTCGAACTCGCCGCGGTACTTGGCGCCGGCGACCAGCGCGCTCATGTCGAGCTCGATGAGGTCGCGGTCACGCAGGGTGCTCGGCACGTCGCCGGCCACGATACGCTGGGCGATACCCTCGACGATAGCCGTCTTGCCGACGCCCGGCTCGCCAATGAGCACGGGGTTGTTCTTGGTGCGGCGGGACAGGACCTGGATGGTACGGCGAATCTCGTCGGTACGGCCGATGACCGGGTCGAGCTTGCCGGCGCGGGCAAGGTCGCAGATGTTGCGACCGTACTGCTCCAAGGCCTCAAACTGGGTCTTGTCCTCGGCAGACGTCACGCGGTCATCGCCGCGCAGCTCCTCGTAGACCTGCTCGATGCGCTCCTTGGTCACGCCGGCATCGCGCAGCACGCGGCCGGCCTCGCCCTTGTCCTCGGCAAGTGCCATGAGCAGATGCTCGGTCACCACAAAGCTGTCGCCCATCTTGGTGGCCTTCTTTTCGGCCTTTTCGATGACGCGGACGAGCTCGTTGGACAGGCCCATCTGCTGGCCCTCGCCCGAAACCTTGGGCGCGTGGTCGATGGCATCTTGTGTGGAGCGTGCGAGCTGGGCCGGGTCGGCACCGATGCGCTCGATGATCACGGAGATATTGCGCTCGCCGGCACCAAGCAGGGCGGACAGCAGG
Source organism: uncultured Collinsella sp. (assembly GCA_900543605.1). Lineage (GTDB taxonomy): Bacteria > Actinomycetota > Coriobacteriia > Coriobacteriales > Coriobacteriaceae > Collinsella. Next base: position 108,382 of record UQSK01000001.1, on the reverse strand, counting down.
TGAATCGGCTCCACCGCACCGGCCTGCGCGTCGGCAGCCGTGCTCATGGCGGTCTGCAACGCCTCGCGCGACGTCATTGCTAGCTTATCGATTCTCATGGAATCACCTCTCTTGGGGCGGCCGCCCTACGGGGCGGCTTCACGTTGTTCGAGAAGTATTGTTGCCAGCTTTGTACGATCTTATACATAAATCTAAGTCTCTATATATAAGATTTTATGAGTGATTAAGAGATAGGGGGCAGGCACGCTCACCCGCTGCGGCCTCGTCCCCTTACTATCTCAATCTGTAACATCTAGCGACTGTTTATGGCTCCAGATGTTATAGATTGAGACGAACAGAAAACACCCGGATCAAAAATCTAAATCTGTAACACCAGGCCCACTTTTAGCGGCCAAGATGTTACAGATCGAGACAGACCGAAAACCACCACAAAGAGGACAGGCACCTTTGTGGTGGTCGCGGTCTCTACTCCTTCGCCGAACCCGTACTTCCCGATTCGACGGTCCAGGGCATCTCATCCTCGAACAGCCATGTACGGGCAGACCCACTATCGCGTGCAGTCTGCGGGTCAGGCAAGCAGGTCTGTTTATAGGCATCTTGGATACACTGACCCATAAAATCGTTGAGCTCGGTCTGGTCGCCCTCCATGACATAGGCGACATCGCCGTCCATGATGTAGATGCCCGGACCCTCATTGCCCTCGTAGCCCGGATCGTACGAGACATCACATAACTTTGCGCCGTTTGCAGTGTCCAGCTCGATAGAAGAGTGGCATCCGCCAACCATGTCGTTCGCTTTTGCCCGATAGGACGCATACCCGTACCAACGCTTAAATGTTTTGCCCTTGAGTAGCTCGGACGTCCTATCGATCAGGCTTGTATCCGTGGTATAGCGCATGGCCCCAAGCTGAATATGTGGATAATTACTAATGCCAAGCGCAGCCGGTTGCTCATCAAAATCAACGGTAATGGTCTCAGGCTTGTCGTCGCCGGTCAGAAGTTCGACAGATTGAATCACAGGCTTGACCACCGGCTCCGTCACCGCAGCAGGCAGAAACGCCATGCCGACAGCGCCCATGCCAACCACAGCGATCGCAAGCGCCAAAACAATCAATCCAATACGGGCAAAACGGCTCACGGCAAAACACCCCACAATGCAAACCTTCGCCACCTGCACTAATGATACCGCCAGCCAGCACTATTACCAAAAGGAGCCGCGCGCTCCTCACCACCACAAAGGGGACAGGCACCTTTGTGGTGGTTTTCGACGCTAACGGTCGACCATCTCGCGCCATGAGATTAAACTTGAATTGTTCTCTGAACATATCCATTTCTGCCTATCCTCAACAGATCTTTGTCTCGAGGAGCGCATATGAAGCCGTCTCATTCCACCGGTCGCAACGTCATTACCATTTTCGCCATACCCATCGTGATGCTCTTCCTTATCGTCATCACGCCCTTTTCTTTTGGTATCGCCTCGCCCTTCGATCTTTGCGGGATGATCGACGCCGGCTCGCGTGCCACCTCGCTCTCCTTTGTCTGCCGTGGCGTGTTCTACGAATATGCAATTCCCACCGGAAGTTGGCAGTCCAAGTTACCGTTGCTCGGCAAGGTCGACGGATGCTCCCCCTATTTCTGCCTTGAACCTCAGGCGCTAAACTATCTGATCGACGACCAGCCACTCGACTCCATCACCCTCGCCTACGACTACGCACCAAACACCGATGAGCGCCACATGAACCAAGTCCTCGACAAGCTGCTTGGACAGTGCGGGCTCACCGCGGAAGCCGGTCGAACCATCTATAGCAACCGTAAATTAAAGCGAACAGAACTCCGCCGTATCGGAAAAATCCAAGGGCGAAGCGGGGCTGCCTACTGGCAGGCCTGGGCGACACGCGACAAGAGCGAATTCGGGCACAGCACCTATACGGTCACCGTATACACCAAAGATGGAATCAAGGACGATGTTGACGATTTCGCGTCATCCAAACTCGGCATCCCCAAAACAACCAAGCCCGCCAGCCCAGATGAAATTCTCTAGAGCCGCCCATTAACATGCCGCTCAACGATCACAACAACATCGAGCTCGTCCCCACCACCACAAAGGTGCCTGTCCCCTTTGCGGCGGTTTTCGACAAAAAGAAGCCGCCCCATTAACAGAGGCGGCTTCAAGCAAGTCTATTTTTAGCGTCCCTCAAGACCCAACGAGAACGTCGCGGTAGCCCCGGACACACCTTTCCCTCGGGCGACCCTCGCGAAGCGCGTGAGCACGAGGGAAAGGTGTGTCCGGGGCGTACAGCAACGTTACTCGGCAGCGGCCTTGAACTTGTTGTAGTTGATCAGGCAGCCGGCCTTGACGATGGCGCGCTCCTCGGCCGTCATATCGGCAATGTAGAGCTCAATCTGCTCAACCGCACCGTCGGCACGCACCACGTAGGCGGCGATGTCCTTTAGGTCGCCATCGAGCGCGGCACGGATACCCGGCACAAAGACGTAGTCGCCCACCTCGAAGTTGGGCTCGGCCTCCATCTGGAAGGGCACCATGCCCCAGTTCATCACGTTGGAGCGATAGCGCTTGGTGGCGTACTCGTGGACGATGTTTGCCAGGCCGCCGATGACGCGCTGGCAGCTCGCGGCCTGCTCGCGGGCAGAACCGTCGCCGGGCTTCTTGGCATAGAGCATGGAGCCGTACTCGGTCGCCTTGGCATCGGCCGCGACGCCGGCGCCGGCCAGTGCCTCAAACACGCCGGCAAGCTCGGCATCGAGCGCCGCCAAGTCGCCTGCTGCCTCGCCGGCAACGCGGCGCTTTTCCACCGCGTCGACCTCCTTGGAACGACCCACGTAGGCCGGATCGCGGCGGCTGAGAGTAAACTCGGCCAGGCCCAGCGGGTTGGAGCGGAAGGAGCTCGTCTCGCCCGAGGGAATGAGCTCGTCAGTCGTGGTGACCGGGTCCATGATCTTGGAGCACACCTTGAGCAGGATATCGTCGCCGAGGGGCTCCATCGCGGGCCACGGCTTGATGTTGGGGCCTTCGACCAGCTCGTCGGCAGGCTCCGCCTTGCCAAAGCCCCAGTACACACGCTTTTTGTACGGCGCGTCGTCAAAGGTGTACTCGCAGGCCTCATCCCAAGTCTCCTCGGGCAAGTCGGTCGCCGGCGTCAGGACGCCACCGTTGGCGGCCGTCGCCGCAATGGAGCGGGCGTCCATCAGGGCCACGGCGCTCAGCTGGCCATTACCCGGCTTGGAACCCTCACGGTTGGGGAAGTTGCGCGTAGTGTGGCGGATCGAAAGGCCGTTGTTGGCGGGCGTGTCGCCGGCGCCGAAACACGGGCCGCAGAACGCCGTGCGCACGATCACACCGGCCTCCATGAGGTCGTAGATATAGCCACGGCGCGTAAGTTCGAGCGCCACGGGCTGGCTCGTGGGATAGACCGACAGCGAGAACTCGCCGCAGCCGGTGTTGGCGCCCTTGAGCACACGGGCAGCTTGGACCACGGAATCGTAATTGCCGCCCGAGCAGCCGGCGATGACGCCCTGCTGCACGTGCAGCTTACCGTCGACGATCTTGTCGAGCAGGCTAAAGTGCGTCTTGCCCTCGCCAATCTTGGCGGCCTCGAGCTCGACCTCATGCAGGATGTCCTCGAGGTTCTCGTTGAGCTCATCGATCTCAAAGCCGTTGGAAGGATGGAACGGCAGGGCGATCATGGGCTTGATGCTCGACAGATCGACCTCGACACAGCCGTCGTAGTAGGCGACATCGGCGGGCTTGAGCTCGCGGTAGTCGTCGCCGCGGCCGTGCATGGCCAAAAACGCGTGCGTGTCCTCGTCGGTGGCCCAGATGCTCGACAGGCAGGTGGTCTCGGTGGTCATGACGTCGACGCCGTTGCGGTAATCGGTCGTCATGCTCGCGATACCGGGGCCCACAAACTCCATGACCTTGTTCTTGACGTAGCCCTTGGCAAAGACGGCGCGGATGATGGCGAGCGCCACGTCGTGCGGGCCGACGCCGGGACGCGGGGCGCCCGTGAGGTAGATGGCGACAACGCCGGGATAGGCAACATCGTAGGTGTCACGCAGCAGCTGCTTGGCCAACTCGCCGCCGCCCTCGCCCACGGCCATGGTGCCCAGGGCGCCGTAGCGGGTGTGCGAGTCGGAGCCCAAGATCATCTTGCCGCAACCGGCGAAGTTCTCACGCATAAAGGAGTGGATGACGGCGATGTGCGGCGGGACGAAAATGCCGCCGTACTTCTTGGCAGCCGAGAGACCAAAGACGTGGTCGTCCTCGTTGATGGTGCCGCCCACGGCGCACAGCGAGTTGTGGCAGTTGGTGAGCACGTAGGGCAGCGGGAACTGCTCCATGCCCGAGGCGCGCGCCGTCTGGATGATGCCGACAAAGGTGATGTCATGGCTCGCCATGGCGTCGAAGCGAATCTTGAGCGCCTCGGGATCTCCAGACGTATTGTGTGCCTGGAGGATCGAATACGCGATGGTGCCGCGCTTGGCGTCCTCAGGCGTCTGCGTAATGCCGCGCTCGGCAGCCTCGGCCGCAGGCACGACCTCGCTGCCGCCGCGCAGGTAGATGCCGTCCTCGTACAGCTTAACCATACTGTCTCCCACTCTGCCCGAAAGGCTCGGGCGCATAGCATACATTCGTTCAATATCGTGCCATAGAACGGTTGCGAGTGGGTTACGAATCTGCACGTTCACTTTATCTCGGTAAAGCATAGAACGAGCCCGGTGTAGTGACATCAGACTTGGTGCAAGGAGTGTCCCAAAGTGCCGGCACAAAAGGAACGTCCCCAAGCGCCAGCCAAAAATGGGAGTGGATAATCCCCCGTTTCTAGCCCTCAAGCGGACCAAAAGTGGGAGATTATCCACTCTCATATTGTTAGGATTTGCGTCGTAGAGCCGCCGTAACTAAAGATCGGTTCCCGCGCCTAGCAACTTGCGCATGACTTGCTCGGGGTTGACTGAGCCGTCGCGCGGGGCCAGGGCGGTGATCTTCTTCTGCATCTTGTACTCGTGCAGCTCGTCCTCGAGCTGGCGCACGCGGGCACGGAGTTTTTCGTTCTCGCGCTCGCGCTCCTCGGCACGCTCCTTCATATCGAGGATGCGCACCACGCCGGCAAGGTTGATGCCCTCGTCGGTCAGTTGGTTGATGAGCTCCAGGCGCTCGATATCGGCACGCGAATACAGACGCGTGTTACCGCCTGAGCGCTGGGGGTTCACCAGGCCCTTGGACTCGTAGACGCGCAGAGTCTGCGGATGCATGCCGGTCAGCTCGGCCGCCACGCTGATCATGTACAGCGGTTTGTTCCTATTGTCCTCGGCCATGCTACCTGACCCCTTTCCGTCTCGTTATCGTCCATCATAAGCCCGCGGGCGCGGGCGTGCGCCACGACCGCCCTAGAACGTCGCCTTGTAACGGTTGACCTTCTCGCGATAATCGCGCGTGTCGGCCTCGCGCAGCCTGGTCATGGCATCGCGCTCGTCGTCGGATAGGCTCGTGGGAACCTGCACCTTGATCTCGACGAGTAGCGCACCCGTGCGGCCGCGATGCTTAACGTCGGGCGCACCCATCTCCTTAAAGCGGAACTTCTTGCCCGTCTGGGTGCCAGCGGGCACCTTCAGACGAACCGTCGCGCCGCCGGGCGTGGGCACATCCACCGTGCAGCCGAGCGCCGCCTCGTAGACCGAGATCGGCACCTCCATGGTCACGTCGGCACCCTTGCGCTTAAACAGCGGATGCTCCTCCACATGCGTGGTCACGACCAGGTCGCCACGCTCGCCTCCGGCAACGCCGTACTCGCCACGGCGCTTGTAACGCAATTTGCCGCCGTCGACCGCGCCCGCGGGCACCGAGACCGTGATGGTCTGCTGCTCGCCCGTCGAGGGAATGCGATAGGTGACCTTGTGCGTCACGCCGCGGAACGCGTCCTCGGCCGTTACGTCGACAGTCAGCGACAGGTCGCCGCCCTTGCGCGCGCGGTTGCGGCCCGCGCCCGCACCGGCAGCGCCCGCGGCCCCGGCAAAGCCCGAGCCCCAATCGCTGCCCCAGGCGCCGTTGCCGCTAAAGATGCTGTCGAAGATATCGCCCCAGCCGCTCGCGCCGGCACCGGCGCCGTAGCTACCGCCATACGCGCCGCCCGCGCCCGGCATGCCGCCGAACATGAGCATCTGGTCGTACTCTTTGCGCTTCTTCTCGTCCGAAAGCGTCTCGTAGGCCTCACTAATCTCCTTAAACTTGGCCTCGTCGCCGCCGGCATCGGGGTGATATTTTTGCGCGAGCTTGCGAAACGCGCTCTTGATCTCTTTGTCGGAGGCGCTCTTGGATACGCCCAGGATGTCATAGAAGGTTTTGCCTGCAGCCATCGTAGCTCCTCTCCTGTTATATCCGCCGCCCCTGCGGACGGCGGCTCATGCTTTCATATGGCACTAGGCCAGAAAGGGCCCCGGGTGTTGCCCCGGGGCCCTTCTCAATTACTCCTCGGCGCTCTCGGCCGTATCGGCCGCGGCATCCTCGGGCGCCGCTTCGGGCTCCGGTGCGGGGCGCTTATCGCCACCGTAGGTCACCGTCACCATCGCGGAGCGCAGGATGCGGTCCGCCATGCGGTAGCCCTTCTGGTACACGTCGTTGACGGTCTCGTCGTACTGCGATGCGTCCTCGACACGCCCCACGGCCTGGTGCTCGAGCGGATCGAACGCCTCGCCCTTGGGGTCGATGGGCTCAACGCCCTCGTGCGCAAACACATCAAGCAGCTTGGCATGCACCGCGTCAACGCCATCGACGAACTGCTTAAAATCGTCGGAAAGCTCCTGGCTACGGGCATGGTCGATTGCACGCTCGATATCGTCAACCACCGGCAGCAGCGCAGTGACGAGCTTCTCGGTCGCGCGCTCGCGCTCGGCAATGCGCTCGTTGGCGGTGCGGCGACGGAAGTTCTCCCAGTCGGCCTGCAGGCGGGCGGTGCGCTCGGTAGCGTCCTTTGCCTTGTCCTCGGCGGCCTTCTGGGCCTCTGCCGCAGCATCGAGCTCGCTGCGCACGTCGGCGAGCTCCTTTTGGGCCTGCTCGAACTTGAGCTTAAAGTCGTTATCGGCGGCTTCCTCACCGGCGCGGATAGCAGCTTCCACCATCTCGTCCTCGGTCATCGTCGCCTCCTTGTTGGAATCCTCTACCTGGTTCTCGGCAGCCTCGGCGGCCTCGGTCTCGTTGACCTCGGTATCGTCGACGGCCTCTACGGGAATCTTCACGTCCTTCTCCTCAGAGTCAACGGGGGCGGCGCCAGCGGCAGCCGCCTCCGTGCGAGCTTTACGGGCGGACATGATTACTTGTCCTCGTCGTCCACAACCTCGTAGTCGGCGTCGACAACGTCATCGTCGGCAGGCTGGGCACCGGCGGCGCCGTCGGTCTGCTGCTGAGCGTCGGCGTAGACAACCTGAGCCAGCTCGTAGGCCACGGACTGCAGGGACTCACCAGCGGCCTTGATGGCCTCGACGTCAGAGCCCTCGAGCGCCTTCTTGGCGTCGGCGATAGCGGCCTCGGCCTTGGACTTCACATCGGCGGAAACCTTGTCGCCCAGCTCGTTGAGGGTCTGCTCGGTGGAGTAGCAAAGGCTATCGGTCTGGTTGCGGACCTCGACCTCTTCCTTCTGCTTCTTGTCCTCCTCGGCATGAGCCTCGGCGTCCTTGACCATGCGATCGACTTCGTCGTCAGACAGAGCGGTGGAGCCGGAGATAGTGATCTGCTGCTCCTTGCCGGTGCCCTTGTCCTTAGCGGAGACCTTGACGATGCCGTTGGCGTCGATGTCGAAGGTGACCTCGATCTGCGGCACGCCGCGGCGGGCAGCCGGGATACCGGTCAGCTGGAACTTACCGAGCGACTTGTTGTCGCGGGCAAGCTCGCGCTCGCCCTGGAGCACGTTGATCTCGACGCTGGTCTGGTTGTCGGCAGCGGTGGAGTAGACCTCGGTCTTGGAGGTCGGGATCGTGGTGTTGCGGTCGATCATCTTGGTCATGATGCCGCCCATGGTCTCGACGCCCAGCGACAGCGGGGTAACGTCGAGCAGCAGGATGCCCTCGACGTCACCGGTGAGCACGCCGCCCTGGACGGCAGCGCCGTCGGCAACGACCTCGTCGGGGTTCACGGACATGTTGGGCTGCTTGCCGGTCATGGTCTTGACCAGATCCTGGACAGCGGGCATACGGGTGGAGCCGCCGACGAGGATGACCTCGGTCAGATCGGAGAGCTTGAGCTTGGCGTCGCGCAGGGCGTTGGTGACAGGCTGCTTGCAACGCTCGAGCAGGTCGCGGGTGATCTTCTCGAACTCGGCGCGGGTCAGCGTGTAGTTGAGGTGCAGCGGGCCGGACTGGTTCATGGTAATGAACGGCAGGTTAATGGTGGACTGCTGCGCCGCGGAGAGCTCCTTCTTGGCGTTCTCTGCAGCCTCCTTCAGACGCTGCAGGGCCATGGGGTCCTGACGCAGATCGACGCCGTTCTCCTGCTGGAACTTGTCGGCCATCCAGTCGATGACGCGCTGATCCCAGTCGTCGCCGCCCAGGTGGTTGTCGCCCGAAGTGGACAGAACCTCAAACACGCCGTCGGCGAGGTCGAGGATGGAGACGTCGAAGGTGCCGCCACCCAGGTCGAAGACCAGGATGCGCTGGTCGGTGCCCTGCTTGTCCAGGCCATAGGCAAGAGCGGCAGCGGTCGGCTCGTTGACGATACGCTTGACGTTGAGGCCGGCGATCTTACCGGCATCCTTGGTGGCCTGACGCTGGGCGTCGTTGAAGTAGGCCGGGACGGTGATGACGGCGTCGGTGACGGTCTCGCCCAGATACTTCTCGGCGTCGGCCTTCATCTTCGCGAGCGTCATGGCGCTCACCTGCTCGGCGGTGTAATCCTTGCCCTCGATGTTGACGACGGCACGGCCACCCTGGCCCTCCTTGACCTCATACGGCACGGTCTTGATCTCGGAGGTGCACTCGGAGTACTTGCGGCCCATGAAGCGCTTGATGGAGAACACGGTGTTCTTGGGGTTGGTGACAGCCTGGTTCTTAGCGGCCTTACCCACGACACGGTCGCCGTCAGCACGGAAGCCAACAACGGACGGGGTGGTGCGGTCGCCCTCGGCGTTCACGATGATGGTCGGAGAACCGCCCTCGAGGACGGCCATAGCGGAGTTAGTAGTACCAAGGTCGATACCAAGAATCTTACTCATTAGAAATTCCCTCTCTCTTGTGCGTTCGCGCCGACTCGGCGGTCTGCCGCGCGGCGCTTCGGCTTGTCTTTCAGGATGTAGTGTATCCCCTTATGGGCCGGAATATACAAAATCTAAGTCAATTCATATAAGATTTCTTATCTCTGAGAGTTTAGGTTCTTAAATGCGCAGGTAGATGCGCTGATGGAGTTCTCGGCAAATCTATTGAGATCTATGTAGAGATGGCTGAGGCTTGAGTCCGGGGGTGCCTGGGGGCCGTCTTGCGGAAAGCTCATCCCGGTTTGAGCGTGGATTCCGGGTCGCAGTTTCCTCTAGCGGGCCCAGCCGGAACCTGCGACCCGGTTTTCGGCCAAATAACGGGATGCCCTTTCCGCAAGCACGCTCAATCGCCCTATACTTCAAGTCACCTATAGCTAACATTTGCGCAGCTCAACGGCCTCACCTGCATGTTTTTTAGTAAGCCGCGGCATACTCGGCGAACGGTATGAAGATGCCGGTCAGAGGGTATTGCAAACGGTCGCTCCCGTGGTATGTTTTTGCCCGAATCAAACCGACGCACATCGCCTGTAGCGTCGGTCAACAGAGAGGAAACTACCATGGCTCATCCCGTAATTGATGCCGACGAGTGCATCGCTTGTGGCGTTTGCGTCGACTCCTGCCCCGCTGGCGTTCTGGAGCTCCAGGACGTCGCTACCGTCGCTGACGAGGATTCCTGCGTCGCCTGTGGCGCTTGCCAGGACGCTTGCCCCGCCGGCGCGATCACCGAGATCGTCGAGGAGTAGCAACTCCCCCACTTGCACACTCACAAGTACACCGTGCACAAAAAGGAGGCCCCCGCATCGCCGCGGAGGCCTCCTTTTGCATTCGTCGTTACTAGGACAGGTCATCTTCGTAGGGCATCAGGTCTGCCAGGTAGCCTTTCTCTTTGAGCATGGCCTCGATCTCGTCGAGGGTTTGCTCGTCTTCTGCCGCAATACGATGGAAGTGATAGCCGCTCGTCACCGTTAGCAGCGGAAAGCTCTTGCCGCTCTCGATATCGTGCAGGTAGCGCTCAACATCGCGACGATTGCGGATGTCCAGGTCGGCCGTGATTTTACCGTACACGCGATGATTGACAATCACGTTGAGCACGGCGCCGCCCGCGTCAACGATGCTCGTGAGCTCATCGCCTGCCTGCTCCACGCCGTGGCGAACCTTGACCAGACGCGTGGGCACAGCCGGGCTGCTCGCCGCCTCCTGTAGCACGTAGCCGCGATTGGTGGCGACGATATCGTGCCCGTCGGCGCGCAGCAGGGCGATGTCCTGCACCACGACCTGACGGCTCACGCCCACCTCGCGGGCAAGCGCACTGCCCGAGACAGGATCTTTGGCGCTCTCGAGCACGCCCATGATGGCACGGCGACGCTCGCGGGCGTCCATTATTTACCGTCCAACAGACGCAGGTGCTTAAGCGAGAGGTCGAGAATCGGCGCAGAGTGCGTCAGCGCCCCCGAGCTAATAAAGTCAACGCCCAGGTCGGCGAGCGCGCGGATATTGTTGGCGTCCACGTTGCCCGAGCACTCGGTCTTGGCGCGACCGGCGATAAGCTCGATGGCGGCAGCCATGTCATCGTGGGTCATGTTGTCGAGCATGATGATATCGGCACCGGCCTCCACGGCCTCGCGCACCATATCCAGGCTCTCGCACTCAATCTCGACCGTCGTGGTAAACGACGCATGGGCGCGCGCCATCTCAATCGCGCGTGCCACGCCACCGGCGGCGTCGATGTGGTTGTCCTTGAGCATGACAGCCGTCGACAGGTTATAGCGGTGGTTGCTGCCGCCGCCGATCTCGACTGCGGCCTTCTCGAAGACGCGCATGCCCGGCGTGGTCTTGCGCGTGTCGACGAGCACGGTCTTGGTGCCCTCGAGCGCCGCGGCCATCTGGTGCGTATAGGTAGCGATACCGCTCATGCGCTGCAGGTAGTTGAGCGCCACACGCTCGCCCGAAAGCAGCACGCGCGCATCGCCGCGCACCTGACCCACGTGGTCGCCGGCGTGCACCTCGTCACCGTCGGCGACATCAAACAGCACCGAGCTCTGCGAATCCAGCAGCTCAAAGGTGCGGGCGAACACATCCAAGCCCGCGATGATGCCATCGGCCTTGGCGATAAGCTCCACCGTGGCGGGGCGCGCCGTGGGGCACACGCTCGCCGTGCTCACGTCCTCAAACGTGATGTCCTCGCGCAGAGCCTGCAGAATCAGATCATCGACGACGAGCTTCATGGTAATGGGATTCATGGTCTACTCCTCCACGGCCTGCGTGCCGGCGGCACGGGCCAAATCATCGATTGCAAGGGGGTCGGCGCTCAGGGCGCGGTGACGCCCGTCAAGCGCGGGCTCACCGGCCTGCTCCACGGCCAGCGACTCGCCGGTACGCATATACCACGCGGCGCGACGACCCCAGACCAGCGCCTCGAGCAGGCTGTTAGAAGCTAGGCGGTTCTTGCCGTGAACGCCGTTGCAGGCCGTCTCGCCCGCGGCGTAGAGCTCGGGCATCGAGGTGCGACCGTCCTTGTCGACCCACACGCCGCCCATAAAGTAGTGCTGCGTGGGCGTAACGGGAATGGGCTCGTCCAAAATATCGCGGCCGTCCTCCAGGCAGCGCGCGCGGATATTGGTAAAGTGCCCGGTCACCACATCGCGCTCGACGGGGGCAAAGCTCAGCCACTCGTGCTCGGTGCCGTCCTGCTTCATCTGCTCGCGGATGGCGGCGGCGACAACGTCGCGCGGCTGCAACTCGTCGGTAAAACGCTCGCCGGCGGCATTGAGCAAAATCGCGCCCTCGCCGCGGCAGCTCTCGCTAATCAGGAACGTGCGACCCGGCTGCGGCGAGAACAGGCCCGTGGGGTGAATCTGCACGTAGTCCAGGTGCTCCATCGCGATGCCGTGCTCCTGAGCAATGTAGCAAGCGTCACCGGTGAGCTGCGGGTAGTTAGTCGAGTGGTCGTACACGCCACCGATACCGCCCGTTGCCCACAGCGTATGGCGGGCATGGATCTTAAACGGCTTACCGGCATGCACGTCCTCAGCGGCATTTGCCAGCTCGTCGGCGGGGCGAGCTGAATCGTTCTCGTCCACGGCGACGGCGACGACGCCGGTACACACCGTGGCACCATCGCGCTCGGCGGTCAGGATGTCGGTCATGGCCACGTGCTCCAAAATCTGCACGTTGTCCAGCTTGCGAACGGCCTGGAGCAGCTTGGTCGTAATCTCCTTGCCGGTGATATCGGCATGGAAGGCAATGCGCGGACGGCTGTGCGCGCCCTCGCGGGTAAAGTCGAGGCTACCGTCGGCCTTGCGCTCAAAATCCACGCCCATCGCTAGCAGGTCGTTGATGACCGAGCGGCTCGAGCGAATCATAATGTCGACGCTCTCGCGGCGGTTCTCGTAGTGGCCGGCGTGCATGGTGTCCTCAAAGAAGGCATCGTAGTCCGAGCCCTCGGGCAGCACGCAGATGCCGCCCTGCGCGAGCATCGAGTCGCACTCGTCGACAGCGCCCTTGGAGAGCATGATCACGCGCGTGCTCGTCGGCAGATTAAGGGCCGCATACAGGCCCGCCACGCCGCAACCGGCAATGACAACGTCGCACTCCATGTCGGGGTATTGTTTGATTTCCACAGGAATCCTCTCCCTTGTAATGTGGCATAAGGGATGGTCCCTCATGTCACATTGGCTTAGCGCGCCGCGTACTCGAGCATGCGGTCGAGCGTGAGCTTGGCCTGGTCTGCCGCCTCTTCCGACACGCCAATCTGCACCTCGCCCTCGCCCGTCTCCAGGCAGTGCACGAGCTTTTCGAGCGTGATGAGATCCATGTTGACGCAGGTGGGCTGCACCGCAGGGAAGTAGAACTTCTTGCCGGTGCCCTGGCAGCGGCGCTCGAGTTCGTAGAGCACGCCGCGGACCGTCACGATGATGAACTCGCTCGCGTCCGACTCCTCGGCATACTTGATGATGCCGGCAGTGGAGCCGATGTAGTCAGCCTCGGCCAGGACGTCGGCCTTGCACTCGGGGTGAGCCAGCACGAGCGCGTCGGGGTGCGCCTCCTGCGCGTCGACGATCTGCTCAACGGTGATGATGTGATGACGCGGGCAGTAGCCGTTGTTGAGGATGACGTGCTTTTGGGGCACCTGCTCGGCCACAAAGCGGCCCAGGTTCTGGTCGGGAATGAACAAGACGTGCTGCTGCGGCAGCTCGGAGACGATCTTGACGGCGTTAGAGCTGGTAACGCACACGTCACTCCAGCTCTTGATCTCGACCGTCGAGTTGACGTAACACACCACGGCCAGGTCGTCGCCATACTCGGCGCGCGCCGCGTCGACCGTCTCGCGCTTGACCATGTGCGCCATGGGACAGTCCGCGCCCGGCTCGGGCAGCAGCACGGTCTTAGTGGGATTGAGCAGCTTGGCGCTCTCGCCCATAAACTCCACGCCGCACAGCACGATGGTCTGCTGCGGCAGGCTCTTGGCGAGCTTGGCCAGGTAGAAGCTGTCGCCGACGTAATCGGCAACGGCTTGGACCTCGGGCGCCACGTAATAGTGCGCTAGGATCACCGCGTCACGTTGGGTTTTTAGTTGCTGAATGGCCTCGACGAGCTCTGCGGGCACCAATGCCGCGCGCTCCGTTGCCGTCGTTGCCGATGCCAGGCCGGCCGCAATGTCGCGTGCAAGCTCCGATGCATCCATGTTCGCGCTCTGTGCCATCAAGGCCCCTCTCTTTTGGCGAATCTTGGAGCTTTAGTATGACACCTAGGTTTACAGCTGACAAGACAGCTGTAAACCTAGGTGTAAAGTTGAAATAAAGATTCAATCATGTGGCAGGTCCATTTTCGAACTGGCAAGCTGAGGATAGCTGAGCTCTCGATGGCGCAGGAGGCATCTTTCGCCACCGCAACACCGCTTGGCGCGAGCTGCACGCCGTGGGGCGCAAACGGTCCGCACCCCCGCAAGCGGCGCGTGCCCGATGTGGCAAAATCGAACTACTTAAGGGGGCCGAATGCTCAAGATTATTGCCTGCGACGATGATGTCGCCTTTCTAGATAACCTGCACCGCATGATCAACCGCTGGTCGGCCGAGACGGGTACGGCGGTCGATGTTGCACTCGTCACGCGCGGCGAGGACCTGCTGGCACGCCATGCCGCATCGCGCGCCGACATTATCATGCTCGACATGATCATGCCGCTCGTCAACGGCATGGACACCGCCCGCGAGCTGCGTCAATCCGATACCGCCGTGCACTTGGTATTTCTGACCTCATCGCCCGAGTTCGCGCTTGAGTCCTACGAGGTCCGCGCCTTCGACTACCTGCTCAAACCCGTGACCTACGAGCGCGTGGCGCAGCTGCTCGACGAGCTGTCGAGCCTGCGTCCGGCAACGATCGACGAGCTCGTCATCAAGACGTCCTTTGGCTACCATGCCCTGCGCCTATCCGATATCGAATATGCCGAGGCTCGCAACAAGCACGTGGTCTTCCACCTGCGCGATGGCCGCGATATCGAGGCGCTCGAGCCGTTCCGCAGCATCGAGGACCGGCTGGCCCAAAACGCGGCCTTTTTTAAGTGCCACCGCAGCTACCAGGTCAATCTGCGCAACATCGACCACTTTAACCGCACGGAAATCGTCATGCGCTCGGGCGCGTGCATACCGCTCGCGCGCAGCTGCAAGCAGGGATTCCAAGACGCCTACTTTGCGGTGCGGTTCGAGGGCGGGAGACGCTGATGCTTTCCTCGGCAGAACTGGTACTTTGGGCAATCCACCATGCGACGACGTTGCTCTTTGGCGTCTTTGCCTCGGCGGCGCTGTGCGGTGTCGAGATCAACGGCCGCCATTCGCTCGAACTGGTGGGGGTCGGCGCCGCAACCGGCACCGCTTTTGCGATTGCCAACCTCGTCGGCGGTGAGCTGTTTGCCCGACAGGTCTATCCGCTCGTCGTGCATCTGCCGCTTGTCGTCTACCTGTGCGTACGCTATCGCCTGAGTCCGCTGCTCTCCATCCTGGACGTTACCAGTGCCTACCTGAGCTGCCAGTTTAGCAACTGGGTGGGCATCGCCGCATTCGCCGCCACCGATTCGCAGGTCGCGTACTACGTGGCGCGCATCATCACCACGCTCGGCGTCTTTGCCGTCTTGTTGCATTGGGCAAGCGAGATTGGCCCCCGCCTGGCGATCAAAAGCCCCACCGAGCTGGAGATTCTGCTCATCCTGCCGCTCGTCTACTACATCTTCGACTACGCCACCAACGTCTATACCACGCTCTTCCACTCGGGCTCGGTGGTAACCGTTGAGTTTTTGGCGTTCGCCCTCTGCGCCTTCTACCTTATGTTTCTTGCCGTCTACCTTCGCGAATACGAGGCAAAGGAAATCGCCGAGCGCGAGCGCTGGATGCTCGCGACCCGCGACAGCGCGGCCATCAAAGAGCTCGAAGCCTGGCGCCAGTCCGGACGCGAGCTCTCGGTTCTCCGTCACGACATGCGCCACTACCTGCGCGGTCTAGCGGCCCTGATCGAAGAGGGTCACACCGATGAGGCGCTCGAGCGCATCGACGCGCTCTGCGAGACCAACGACCGCACCGCCGTGCGCCGCTACTGCGCCAACGAAACGGTCAACATTGCGCTCTCGTCGCTTTCCGCGGACATCAACGCGCACGGCATCACCGCCGACCTGCGCGCCGCCGTGCCCGAAACCGTCCACGTGGGCGATGTCGATCTGTTCAGTGTGGTATCGAACGCCCTGGACAATGCCATCGCCGCGGCGAGCGCCGCCCCCGAAGGCAAGCGGTTTGTCGACCTGGACCTTCGCTACGAAGACGGTCAGCTTCTATTGCTGGTTTCCAACACGTTTGGCCGTGCGCCGCACATGGTCGACGGCATGCCCGTGGCTCAGCACACTGGGCACGGCTTTGGCACCAAGAGCATTAAGCTTGCCGTCGAGCGCATGAACGGCAACTGTCAGTTCCGCATTAACGGCGATCGGTTTGAGCTGCGCGCTGTGATGTAGAAGTGCGGCGCCGATCTCGAGGCGCGCCTTGCCCGCCAGACAATCGCTCGCCGGCGCCAATCCGCTACAGCGGGGCGGCCGCCGGAGTCAGCTGCTTGATGTAGGCCCACATGCGCTGCTTAGCGGCCTTGTCGGTGAGTGCCGCCTCAAAGCCGTCGAGTGCGAGCACGCGGCGGCCCTGCACATGGGCGACCAGGCCGGGCTTGAGCATGGCGGTGTCGAAGTCATCGATCGCCACAAGCATATCGGCGTAGGTCTCGCGCATGGCGTCAGCCGCGTTGTTGTCGAGCAGTAGCACCGCCTCGGGGTCCAAGGCCTCAAGCGCCTCACGGAACAGCTCGCACGGCAGAGTCTCGCCCACCGCGACCGCTCCGTCACCCACGCCGGCGACGCTTGCCAGCACGCAAAAATCCTCGGGCGCGTAGCCGATGGCCCCAAGCGCCTTGCGCAACGCCGCGCCATCCGGGCCGGCGGCAAGCTCGCCACCCGAACGCTCGGCCTCGTCCAAATCGCCTTTGACCAGCACGATCGGCGAGCACGCGTTACCCGCGATACGCACGCCACGACCCGCGAGCGATGCGAGCTCCTGCTCGGTCGCCTGGACGATGGCTTCTTTTTTCTGGCTTTGTGACGTGGGCATGCGCTCTCCAATCGTTTGCGTGCCCACCATTATATAAAAGAGCCGCCCGCGAGTGGTTGCTTTGCGGGCGGCTGGGTATAAGCACGGTCGTACTGAGTTTTACGCGGCCGAGCCGCGTCGCATTATGGAGGTCACCATGGCTGACATTAATCAGATTACCCCCGAGAACTTCGATTCCATCGTTAACGACAGCCTGCCCGTGCTGGTCGATTTTTGGGCACCGTGGTGCGGGCCCTGTCGATCCCTCTCGCCCATCGTTGACGAGGTTGCCGATGAGCTGGCGGGCAAGCTTGCCGTTGCCAAATGCAACGTCGACGACAACCAGGACCTGGCCATGAAGTATGGCGTCATGAGCATCCCCACGCTGATTGTGTTTAAGAACGGCGAGGAGATTGACCGCTCGGTTGGCGCTCTACCCAAGGCGAGGCTGCAGGCGCTGCTGGAGAAGCATCTGTAATACGCTTGTTACATGTTGCCGTCTGCCTGCCGTCCATGAGCGCTTTTACGCCGCTCGCCGGACTTCTGAATGCACCGAGTGCAACCACGGATAGTATGGTAGTCACAAACAGCCCCCAGTGAACGGGTGCGGGTCGCACAGACTCGTACCCGTTTTCTTATGCAGCTGCGCGCAGAGCGGGCGTAGTAAAATCTGAACCACTGAACTGCCCCATACAAAAGGAGATTTCCCATGCATGATGTTGGAATGAACATGAGCCAGCTTGCCATGAGCGTCAAGCAGGTCGACGACACCATCGAGCTCGCTCACGAATGGAGCCATCAGTTGCTACATGCGATCGAGAATTTTGACATGGAGCGCATCGGCGCCAAGCTCGAGGCCGCCATGGCCGCGTTGCACGAGGCCCACGACGCACTCGAGGGCTACGAAGAGGCCATCGAGGCCGACCACAACTCCGTCGGCTCCGTGAAGCTGGTGTAAGGTGGCCGAACACGAGCACGGCTGCGGGTACGAGCACGAGCATCCGCACGGGGCGGGCGGTGACGCAGGCTGCCACTGTAGTGGCTCCGGCTCCGAGCTGGTCCGCTTTTCGGTTACCGCACCGGACGACTTGCTGCGCCGTTTTGACGAACAGATCGCGCGGCGCGGCGACGTGGCCAACCGCTCCGAAGCCGTGCGCGACCTGATTCGCGCCTCGATCGCCAAGGAGCAGATGCGCACGCCCGATGAGCATGTTATCGGGTCGCTCACCATGATCTACGACCACCATACCGGCGACCTGACGCGCCGCCTGGACGAAGTGCAGCACGACTACACCGACGAGATCGTATCGACCATGCACGTGCATCTGGATCACCACAACTGCTTGGAGATTCTGGCGCTCAAGGGTCGCGGCGAGCGCGTCTACGAACTAGCCGACCGCCTGCTGGGCCTGCGCGGCGTCAAACACGGCGAGCTCACCTGCGCCGCCACCAAGCAGAGCCTGGGGCTGTAACAGCACACATTTCAACGAAGGAGGGTCGCATGCGACATGCGCATATCCATGTAACGGGCATTGTGCAGGGCGTCGGCATGCGGCCGTTTGTGTATCGCGAGGCCATGGCGCATGGCATTTGCGGATGGGTGCTCAACGCGGGCGACGGCGTGCATATCGAGGCGCACGCTCCGGCCGATGCGCTCGATGCTTTTGTTGCCGCGCTTTCTGAGCATGCGCCTGCGGCAGCCCGCGTAGAGCATGTCGAGGTTGTGGGCTTGGCAGCCAACGGTTGGGATGCCGCCAATGAACAGGGTTTTCGCATTGTGGCATCGCAGGATCAGACCGCGCACACCACGCTCGTCTCACCCGATATCGCCACCTGCGATGATTGTCTGCGCGAGTTGTTCGACCCCGCCGATCGGCGCTATCACTACCCTTTTATCAACTGCACCAATTGCGGACCGCGCTTTACCATCATTCGCTCGCTGCCCTATGACCGAGCGGCCACCTCGATGGATTGTTTTCCCATGTGCCCCTCCTGCGCCGCGGAGTATGCCGACCCACTCGACCGGCGTTTTCACGCGCAGCCCGATGCCTGCTTTGATTGCGGGCCGCATATTACGTGGCGCGAGGCTGTGAACGGCGATGCGTGCGGGAATTCGTCCGCGACACCGGCCGTCGGCACCACACGCGAGGCCAGCGACGCTATCATCGAGCGCTGCGTTGAGCTGCTGGCCAGCGGTGGCATCGTCGCCATCAAGGGCCTGGGCGGATTCCATCTATCCTGTGACGCTGCCAACGAGCAGGCGGTGGCCGAGCTGCGCCGTCGCAAGCGTCGCAGCAATAAGCCGCTTGCCGTCATGGTGCGCAGTCTTGCCGATGCCGGGCGCCTGTGCCATATCGACGACGCTGAGCGCGATCTGCTCGCCGGCAGTATCCGCCCCATTGTGCTGCTGCGCCGACGTGCCGTTTGCGAGAGCGGCGGCGATTCTCCCAACGCCCTCGAACTCGCGCCATCCGTCGCGCACGACTTGCCCGAGCTTGGCGTCATGCTCCCCTACACCCCGCTTCAACATTTGCTGCTCGCCGCAGCCGTGGCGCACGGCATGCGAGCACTTGTCATGACCAGCGGAAACCTGAGCGAAGAGCCCATCGAGACCGACGATGCCCTTGCATGGGAGCACCTTGTTGCCGTCGGCATCGCCGATGCGCTGCTCGGTAACGACCGCGCGATTCTGTCGCGCTACGACGACTCCGTGGTACGCGTGGTCGACGGCGACGTCATGCCCGTGCGTCGCGCACGCGGATATGCGCCGCAGCCGCTGTCGTTGCCGACGCTCGACGGCACCACGCCCTGCGTACTCGCCTGTGGGCCGCAGCAAAAAGCCACGATTGCACTCACTCGCACGGACTCAGACGGTCATACGACCTGTTTTGTGTCGCAGCATATCGGCGATGTCGAAAACGGCGCGACCTTCGATGCCTGGAGCGCCGCGCGCTCGCGTCTGGAAAACCTCTTTGACCTGGCGCCTGCCGCCCTGGCATGCGACATGCATCCCAGCTATCTGTCGAGCCAATGGGCGCGCGAACAGGCACGGGAGCACAATCTGCCGCTTATTGGAGTTCAGCACCATCATGCGCATATCGCGAGCGTAATGGCAGAGGTGATTGCCGCAGGCCGGCTTGCGCCCGATGCACGTGTCCTCGGCATCGCCTTCGACGGCACGGGTGCCGGCACCGATGGCACCATATGGGGCGGCGAGTTTCTTATCGCCCGTCTCGCCGATTTTGAGCGCGTCACGCATCTGCGCACCTGGGCACTTCCCGGTGGCGCCGCATCCGTACACGATGCCCGCCGCAATGCCTTTGCCCTGCTAAGTGAGCTCGACCTGCTCGAGCACCCGGGCGCCGCGGGACTCTTGGACAGCCTTGACGAGCAGACACGCAGCATAACGGCAACGATGATCGAGCGCGGCATCAACAGTCCGCGCACCAGCAGCATGGGTCGCCTGTTTGATGCCGCAGCCGCGATTTTGGGCATTTGCGGCCAGGCGACCTACGAGGGCGAACCCGCCATCGAGCTCGAAGCCGCCGCTTGGCGTGCACTGGACGGCGAAATCGCCCATTTTCCCGACGACAACGCCGGCTATTTCGCATCTGGCCCATCGTGGCTGGACGGCCCCGATGTTCTGGACCAGAAAGCACTCTTTGAGGCACTTTTGGAGGGAATTGAAGCCGGAGCGCCCGCCAACAGGCTCGCACTCGACTTCCATGTCGCCGTCGCGCGCTCCTCGGCACACATCGCCAGCGAAATCTGCGCGCGCGAGGACATCGACACCGTCGCACTCTCGGGCGGCGTGTTCATGAACCGACTTCTGCTCCAGCTCCTCACCCGCGAGCTCAAAAGCACGGGCCTTGCTGTCTTGGTCCCCCACACCGTACCCGTCAATGACGGCTGCATCGCCTACGGTCAGGCGGCGGTCGCAAGCGCTCGTCTTGCGCAGATCGCATCGCAGTAACTCGCCCTCGCACGCCGCTGTGTCCAACCGTCTCACAGGCGTAACGCGTTTGCCCGCGAACCCCGCGAGCGCTACCATCAACTGATGGATTATTAAGCGCCCATCCAGCGCAAAGCGTATAAAAGGGGAACAATATGTGCCTTGCCGTTCCCGGCAAAGTAGTCAAACGCGACGACGACCTCAAGGCCACCGTCGACATGATGGGCATCGAGCGCCCCGTGTCGCTGCGACTCGTGCCGACGGCGCAGGTTGGCGACTATATTCTCGTACACGCCGGCTTTGGCATCCAGATTGTCGACGAGCAGGAAGCGCAAGAAACGCTCGAGCTCGTTAATGCCATGACCGAACTGGCCGAAGAAGACCAACTGGCCAGCAACCCGGCCGAGGCATACTAGTGGCGGCCGGACAGCCGGCGCGCTCCGGTATCGGCGTTTCGGCATTCCGAGATCCCATGCTAGCCCGTGAGCTCATCGAACGCATCCATGAACTCGTCGGCGACCGCACCATCAACCTTATGGAAGTCTGCGGCACGCACACCGTGAGCATCGGCCGCTATGGCTTTCGCTCCATTATGCCGACCGGGCTCAAGCTGCTGAGCGGACCGGGCTGCCCCGTCTGCGTTACCGCCAACCGCGACATCGACCACGCGATCGCGCTCGCCAACATAGACGGCGCCATCATCACCACCTTTGGCGACATGATGCGCGTGCCCGGGTCATCCACCTCGCTCGCTGCGCAAAAGGCGGCAGGGCGCGATATCCGCATTGTGTACTCCCCGCTCGACGCGCTCGACATTGCCGAGCAAAACCCTGATCGCCCGGTCATTTTTATGGGCGTGGGCTTCGAGACTACGACGCCCACCATCGCCGCCGCCATCTTGGAGGCCGAGGCGCGCGGGCTTTTGAACTTCTCGGTCTATTGCGCCCACAAGACCACGCCGCCGGCGTTGCGCGCCATCGCCAACGACCCCGAGACCACTATCGACGGCTTTATCCTGCCGGGCCACGTCGCCACCATCACGGGCTTAGCCCCCTTTGGCTTTTTGGTCGACGAGTTTAAGACTCCAGGCGTGGTAACGGGATTTGAGCCGGTCGACATCTTGCAGGGTATCTGCATGCTGGTCCAGATGGTTGTTGAGGGGCAACCCGCGATCGACAACGCCTACCGTCGCGGCGTCAATGCCGACGGCAATCCTGTGGCGCGCCAGCTGGTCGAGCAGGTATTTGAGCCGTGCGATACCACGTGGCGCGGGCTGGGATCGATTGCGGCTTCGGGACTCGCCATTCGTCCCGAGTTTTCGCACTTTGATGCCAGCATGCGCTTTGACGTGCCCATCGAGCCGACGGTCGAGCCACGCGGGTGCCGCTGCGGCGACGTGCTGCGCGGGGCCATTACGCCGAGCGACTGCCCCCTGTTCGGCCACGCTTGTACGCCCGAGCATCCCGTCGGCCCCTGCATGGTGAGCTCCGAGGGCAGCTGCGCAGCATATTTCCGCTACCGAGGCTAATAGGTTCCGCCGTTCTAACGAACGGCGGACCAGTCGACGGTGCGCCTCACCCATATAATTCCATCCACGATTGGAGTTTTCGATATGTCCCATAGCGTTACCGATAGCACCGTCCTGCTGGGCCACGGCTCCGGCGGCCAGATGATGAAACGCATCATCGATGAGGTCTTTTTGGATGCCTTTGGGTCGCCCGAGCTGCTCGAAGGCAACGATGCCGGCGTCGCCGCGCTGCCCGCGAGCGGGCGCATCGCCATGTCGACCGACAGCTTTGTAGTCTCGCCGCAGTTCTTCCCCGGTGGCAACATCGGCCGCCTCGCCGTGTGCGGAACCGTCAACGACGTCGCGACCTCGGGCGCCAACGTGCGCTACCTGTCGTGCGGCTTTATCCTCGAAGAGGGCTATCCCATGGATAAGCTCCGCCAGATTGTGCAGACGATGGCCGAGACGGCACGCGAGGCGGGCGTGTCCATAATCACGGGCGACACCAAGGTGGTCGAGCGCGGCGGTGCCGACGGCGTCTACATCAATACCGCCGGCGTGGGCGAGGTGCCTGCGGGCGTGGCGCTCAGCGGCGCAAACTGCCAGCCCGGCGATGTCATCCTGGTCTCGGGTACGCTGGGCGACCACGGCATCGCCATCATGAGCCAACGCGAGGGTTTGGCGTTTTCGAGCACGATCGAAAGCGATGCCGCGCCGCTCAACCACCTGATTGCCGACGTTCTGGCCGCAGCGCCCGGCACGCGTTGCTTTCGCGACCCCACGCGCGGTGGCCTGGCGTCCACACTCAACGAGTTTGCCCAGGCCAGCAATGTTGCCATGGAGGTCGACGAGGATGCCGTGCCCGTGCGTCCCGACGTGCAGGCCGCCTGCGAGATGCTCGGCTACGATGTGTTACAGGTGGCAAACGAGGGCAAGATGGTTGCCGTCGTGCCGGCCGAGCAAGCCGATGCCGCGCTGAGCGCCATGCGCGCCGCCCGCTACGGCGAGAATGCCGCCGTCATCGGTCGCGTGCTGCCGCTTGCCGAGGACGCCCGTCCCGCCGTGCGCGTGCGCACCGGCTGGGGTTCGACCCGCATCCTCGACATGCTCGTGGGAGAACAGCTGCCGAGGATTTGCTAGGGCGAAACCACACGGTCGGCGCGATGCGGCCTGATACCCCTGGAGATGTTCAGATTCCAAGCACGCCCAACGCGGAAGCCCAGTATTATGGGGTGCGTTTTAAACCCAATGACGGGAGTTTTTATGGCAGCAGCTTTTTCCCATGTGATCTTTGACCTGGACGGCACCATCCTCAACACACTCGAGGACCTGGCGGCCGCCGGCAACCATACCTGCGAGATGCACGGCTGGCCCTCGTTTGCCGTAGACGAGTACCGCTACAAGGTGGGAAACGGCATGCTCAAGCTGGTTGAGCGCTTTATGCCCGCCGAGTATGCGGGCGACGGCCGCATGTTTGAGCAGGCGCTTGCCGAGTTTAGGGCTTACTACGGCGAGCACAAGGAGGACCACACCGCCCCCTATGCCGGCACGATCGAGATGCTCGACCGCCTACGCGCCGCGGGCGTTCAGCTTGCCGTGCTCACCAACAAGGACCACGTCTCGGCGGCTCCGCTTATCGAGAAGTATTTTGGTTCCGAGCGCTTTGCGCTGGTGCAGGGCCGCGTCGATGCGTTTCCGCCCAAGCCCGAGGCGCCTGTTACGCTGCATGTGATGGAAGAGCTAGGCGCCGATCCGTCGACCACGCTCTATGTGGGCGATTCCAATGTCGATATCCTGACCGGTCACAACGCCGGCCTTAAGAGTGCGGGCGTCAGCTGGGGCTTCCGCGGCCGCGCAGAGCTGGAGTCCGCCGGCGCCGACTACGTGGTGGACACCCAGAACGAGCTAGCAGCGCTGATTCTGGGCGAGTAACGAGCGACACTGCTTAACGCAGCTGCGACAATTCTTCCGCGCGGAAAGCGCATCCCGTTTTGGAGCTCCGGAATGGGATGCGCTTTCCGTTTGAGGCGCATCAGGGAAACCGCATCCCGTTTCAGAGCAATATTCCGGGTCGCACTTTCCGCAACCCACCCCATCCGGAAAATGCGACCCACTATTCGGCCAAAAACCGGGTCGCATCTTCCCAAGCACTCGATGCAACGCTGGCACAAGGAGTGTCCCCAACTACCGGCAGAAAAGGAACGTCCCCAGCTGCCGCCTTCCCAATGACTACTTCAGCGATGGCAACGTCGCAGGTAAAAGTGCCACTTTAAGCCAACCAAGGGAACGACGTTGTTTTGGCAACGACAGCGAAAGCCCGCCAGAGCGAGCAAGGTGCCTTGAAACGAGGCGGCATTGACCTTTTGGTCATGCCGCCGAAGTTGAAAGGCAGATTGCCGCTCTGGCGGGCTTGCAGCGTCGAGCAGTTGCGGCGTTTGGTAAAACACCGCAACGAACTAGCTCAGCATTGCATCCATCATCTCGGAGTTGACGGAGTCGTCGGCAGACCACTCACCGTCGTCGTTGCAGGTGTACTTGAAGATAACCGTGGTCTTCCTGGGCTCGGTGGCCTTGGTCACATCGACCATAACCTGACCGGCCATCTTGTACAGCTCGTCATCGGAAGGAACCGTGTCAAGCGCAGCGACCTTCTCCTGATACTGGGTGGAGAAGTCCTCGACGATCTTGTTCATGGACTTGCAGGTGATAGAGACCTCGGCGGTCGCGACGCCCTTGTCCTCGTCGACCGTCACGTCGCCGATCTTGTAGTCAAAGCCCTTGAGATAGGTCTTGGCATACTCCTTGGGATCGATACCCAGCTGCTCGAACTCGTCGCCCGAAGCCTCCTCTAGGCCAGAGAGGAAGTCCTCGCCACCGTTCTTGACCTCGTCAAACTGCGTCGTAAGATCCTCGGTAATGAGTTCCTCGATCGAAGGGCCTCCGCAACCGGAAAGCAAGACCACGCATGCAACCAAGACGGCCATGAGGGGCGCAAGCAGCAGCTTCTTTTTCATGTTGTTCCTCCCAATAAGCGGCACCGTGCTTCCCAGACACGGCGCACGTTGTAATAAGTAAGCCCATACTATCCACTTATGAACACTCTCGGCAGCGCGAAGGCGCGGTCGGTTCGTTTTAGCATCCGAACGGTTTGCAAGCCCGCCCAACGTGCAATATAACGCTTCCCCGCGGTGCAATAAAAAAGGTGGCCGGAAAACCCGACCACCCTTGCACATCCTTTGGATGCCGCAATTTACTTGCGGACGACCTTAACGATGGCGTCACCGGCGGCGACAGCGGAGTCGGCCTCGACGGCGAGTTCGACATCGGCAAACTCGGCGGTGTTGGACACGGCCACGACGACGCAGTCCTTGTAACCGGCGGCGGCAATCTTGGCGCGGTCGATCTTGAGGATGGGCTGACCGGCCTTCACAACGTCGTCGGCCTTGACGAAGCCCTCGAAGCCGTCACCGTTCATGTTGACGGTATCGACGCCAACGTGCACCAGAACCTCGATGCCGCTATCGGACTGCAGACCCACGGCGTGACCCATGGTGACGGTCACCTTACCGTCGCAGGGGGCGTAGACCAGATCGTCCTCGGGCCACACGGCACAGCCCTTGCCCAGAACCTCGCCACCAAAGACGGGATCGGGCACGTCGGCCATCTTGATGACCTTGCCCTTGACGGGCGAGCACAGCACGTCGGCGCCAGCAGAAGCAGAGATGGAGGCCGGAGCAGCGGCAGCCGCGGGCTCAGCCTTCTTCTTGAACATGTCAAACAGACCCATACGTTTTCTCCTCTTGATTAAGCGCAACGTTGTGCGCATGCCTACGGTAATTATAGTGCCAAATGGTTCAAATGCTAAGGTGGGGACTCGAATCGCGAGCCCTTCCCGGCAGTGCTCGTGGGACGAGCATCTCCTTTGCATCGCAGGTCGATAAGCCGAGTATCGCCTGCGCACGGGACGGGCAGAAGCGGGCGCACCAAACCCGATACTTCTTTTCGCTCTCGAGTCCTGCCGCCGCCTTGTCCCTAACACTTCCTGACACCGACCGAAACGTGCCAAAATAAACCCGTCCCTTTTTGGCAGGTTTGGCGAGTGTGGATTTTTGGACGCTTAACTAGCGAACGTGGATAATCTCCCACTTTGAGGCCGTCACCGAGCCAAAAACGGGAGATTATCCGCTCTCATTTTGGATAACCCCCCCCCCTGTACCAAGCCGAGCTCCATGGTCAAGTAATAACGACTTCTCATCATTAGATTGTTTACATCAATTCTAATAACTATTTAATCCTTAAACTCGTTATTAGAATTGATATGATTAGCCTAATAACGAGTTTCCGGCACTAAAGATATGGAAGGCGCGATGCAAATCGAGGAGAACGGCCAGGGAACGCTCCGCAATAATCTATCGGGGAAATTGGCTTACTATTCGTTTTTTCCAACGCCCTTGCAATCATTGAGGCAGCTAAACCTCACCGAGGAAACCTATCGCACGCTTTCCGCATGCTCACGAAAGCTTGGAGAGCTTGAAGGCATGCTCTACTTTGTTCCCAACGCCGACATGTATCTGGCAATGTACGTGCGCAAAGAAGCGCTCCTTTCTTCGCAAATTGAGGGAACCCAGTGCACGTTTGACGACCTACTTAGTCCATCGCAAACACAACTCCATCATAAAGATGTCGCAGACGTCGTGAATTACGTCCGTGCTGTCGACCGCGGCGTAGAACTGCTCAAAAAAATGCCCTTGTGCACGAGACTTCTTAGGCAAGTTCATGCAGTCCTGCTGGACGGAGTGCGCGGAACGGAGAAGAATCCAGGCGAGCTGCGCTCCTCACAAAACTGGATTGGCCCCTCAGGCTGCACCATTGCAACCGCATCGTTTGTCCCTCCAAACATTGAAGATTTGAGCAACACGCTCCAGGACCTCGAACGCTTTATCAATGAGCCTCAAGTCGAAATGGATCCGATTGTGCGGGCGGCGCTCGTCCATTACCAATTTGAAACTGCCCATCCATTCCTAGACGGAAACGGTCGCCTGGGCAGGCTTCTCATTACATTTATGCTCATCAATGATGGCGTTCTTCATTCTTGCTTGTTCTATCCATCGTTCCAGTTCAAGAAAAATCGAAGCGAGTACTACCGGCAACTCACATCCGTAAGGGAGAGAGGCACTTACGAGGAATGGATAGAGTTTTTCTGCAACAGTCTTCTCGAGGGTGCGAAGGACTCGGTAGGGTCTTTAAAAAACCTTGTTGACCTCCATAACCGTTCCACAGCAACCATTACCGAAAATCTCGGAAGGACCGCTGCAAACGGGCAAAGGCTGTTGGGCATTCTTGAAGAGCACCCCATCGTCGACACCGCATTCATCGCTGCCCAACTTGATATCGGCAGGAGTACCGCGAGCTCGCTCGTCAAATCATTTGAAGAATTGGGTATCCTCCGTCCGCTCGACGAGTCAAGACAGAGATACCGGCAGTACGGGTATGAAGAGTATCTTTCGATTCTCAGGGAAGACGCCGAGCCGATTAGATAGGCATCGCAGCCCAAGCAAATTAAAGCGAGCGCGGATAATCTCCCACTTTGAGCCCGCA
The DNA here is from genome assembly GCA_900543605.1 of uncultured Collinsella sp. Lineage (GTDB taxonomy): Bacteria > Actinomycetota > Coriobacteriia > Coriobacteriales > Coriobacteriaceae > Collinsella. The sequence goes on along the minus strand of UQSK01000001.1, from coordinate 80,456 downwards.
CACAGGCCAAAACCGGGAGATTATCCACGCTCATTTCTGACTAGTCATTTAAGAACGTCCCCAATGACTACTCTAAGAACGTCCCCAATGCCCACCAATTCGGAGCAAAACAACGCCGCAAGTAGAGGACGGACAGCGAGCGACGTCCAGAGCGAACAAGTTGGCATGAAAAAGGCGAGGCATTGACCTTCTGGTCATGCCTCGCCTTTTGAATGACAAATTGTCGCTCTGGGCGGCGCGCAGCGTCGACCGGTTACGGCGTTTGGTAAAACGCCGTAACTACTCCTGAGCTCCGTACTGCTCGTAGTAGGCGTCGATGGCGGTCTTGAGCTCGTCGTCGATGACAACCTTGCCGTCGATCTCGTGGTTGTAGAGGGTCTCGACGACCTCAGCCATGGAGACGATGCTCGCGACGGGGAAACCGTACTTGGCCTCGATCTCCTTCTGCGCGGTGGTCACACCGCCCTTGCCGACCTCCATGCGGTTGAGGGACACGATCAGGCCCTTGATCTCGACATCGGCAGCAGCCTTGACCTTGGGATAGGTCTCGTCGATGGACTTGCCGCTGGTGGTAACGTCCTCGACCATGACCACACGGTCACCGTCCTTGGGCTCATAACCCAGCAGGTTGCCCTTATCGGCACCGTGGTCCTTGGCCTCCTTGCGGTCGCAGCAGTACTTGACCTCCTTGCCGTACAGCTCGTGGTAGGCAATTGCGGTCACGACGGCCAGCGGAATACCCTTGTAGGCCGGTCCAAACAGCACATCAAAGTCGTCGCCAAAGTTATCGTGGATGGCCTGGGCGTAATACTCGCCCAGCTTCTTGAGCTGATAGCCCGTCACGTAAGCGCCGGCGTTCATAAAGAACGGGGACTGACGGCCGCTCTTGAGCGTAAAGCTGCCGAACTTAAGAACGTCGGACTCGACCATAAACTTGATGAACTCTTGCTTGTAAGCCTCCATGCGGGCTCCTCTCGTAATCGCGTACGTGCCTTCCAGTTTAGCGCAGGCGAAGCGTCGATGCGGGCGCGCTTTGGGGCCACGGCATTCTGTAAAGGCTTTGTCAGGGGAAATGGTTTTCCGAACAATGGGGTTGACATGTCAAACCCCCTCATCAAGAATACGGGCGGATTAAAAAGGGGTACGAGATACCCAAAGCGCGCTGCGCTCAGCCTTTAGGAGGTGTGCCATGGAAGGCAGTCCTAGTCGAAAAACCTGCATGTCGCCCTCGGCACGCCGCGAGGACTCCGCACACGCATAAACGCCACCGGCAGATCGCCAAAACCACCACAAAGGCGCGCTGCACCCTTTGTGGGCTCAAGAGCTTGACGTGAGCGACATCTAGGTTTTTTGAAGCAAATACGACACGTACGCTAACTCCCCTCAACAAGGAGGACCCTATGCTGATGCTCAAAACCGTCACGGTACTCGAAGCCATCTCCAAGCGCCGCCGCACGGCGCGCCCTGCCGCTCATACCGGCCTATCCAAGAACACCATATTCGCCGCCACCCATAGTGCCGAGGACGCCCTCGTACTGCTTGACGCCACGGCAAACGGCCTCACCGTCGAGCAGGCAACTGAGCGCCTGAACGCCGTCGGCCCCAACACCATCGAGGCAACGACCAAAACGCTCGACCGCCGCATCGCCGACGCGTTCATCGATCCCTTCGCCGGCATCCTCGCCGCGCTCGCGCTGGTCTCGCTCTACATCGACGTGCTCGCCGTACCCGAGCCGCAGCGCGACCCCTCCACGGTCATCGTCATCGGCATCATGCTGCTGGTATCGGGCGGTATGAAGTTTATCCAGGAAGCCCGCAGCGGCAATGCGGCCGAGGCCCTTAAGGACCTGGTCTCCAACACTTGCACCGCCCTGCGCGACGGCGGGCGCATCGAGATCCCCTTCGACGAGCTCGTCCCCGGCGATGTAATCCGCCTCTCTGCCGGCGATATGGTGCCAGCAGACGCCCGCATCATCACCGCGCGCGACCTGTTTGTGATCGAGTCCGCACTCACCGGCGAGAGCGAGGCCGTCGAGAAGACCACCGCCGTCACCGTCGTCGAGGGCGCCGACGGCTCCGCACTGCCACTCTCTGCCTGCAAGAACATCGTCTTTACCGGCACCTCCGTGCAAAACGGCGCCGCCATGGCGCTTGTCGTTGCCACCGGCTCGGACACCTACCTGGGCGGCATCGCCAAGATGCTCAACGGGCGCGGCGAAAAAAGCGCGTTTGACCGCGGCGTCTCGAGCGTCTCCATGCTGCTGGTGCGCCTGATGCTCGTTATGGCGCCGGCCGTCTTTGCCATCAACGCCGCCACCAAGGGCAACGTCATCGACGCGCTGCTGTTCGCCACGAGCGTGGCCGTGGGCATCACGCCGCAGATGCTTCCCGTCATCGTGACCACGAGCCTGTCGCAGGGCGCCAAGGACCTCGCCCGTCGCCAGGTTATCGTCAAGGAGCTGCCGGCGATTCAAAACCTCGGAGCGATGGACGTCCTGTGCTGCGACAAGACCGGCACCCTCACCGAAGACCGCATCGTGCTCGAGCGCTACCTCAACACCGATGGCAACGAGGACGCGCGCGTGCTGCGCCATGCGTTTTTGAACAGCTTCTTCCAGACCGGCCTCAAAAATCTTATCGACCTGGCCGTAATCGACCGTGCCGATGTGACACCCTCGACCGTCGCACCCGATTCCATGCTGGGCCAGAGCCTGCGCGACCGCTACACCAAGGTCGACGAGGTTCCCTTCGATTTCTCGCGCCGTCGCCTGAGCGTAGTTGTCGCCGACGCCCAAGGCAAAACCCAGATGGTTACCAAGGGCGCCGCCGAGGAAATGCTCGAGATCTGCTCCTTTGTCGAGATCGATGGCATCGCTCAGCCGCTCACCGACGAGAAGCTCGCCCAGATTCGCAAGCAGATCGCCGGACTTAACGCCGAGGGCCTACGCGTAATTGCCGTGGCGCAGAAGACCAATCCACGCTGCGTGGGCGAGTTTGGCATCGCCGACGAGTGCGACATGGTGCTGATGGGCTTTTTGGCCTTCCTCGATCCGCCCAAAGCAAGTGCCGCGGGCGCCGTCGCCACCCTCGAGGCCAAGGGCGTGGCGGTCAAGGTCCTGACCGGCGACAACGACCGCGTCGCCGCCACCGTCTGCGCGCAGATCGGCATCGATGCGAGCAACGTCTTGCTCGGCTCCGAGATCGATGCGCTCGACGACGCCGAGCTTGCCGAGCGCGCCGAGAAAACCAACCTCTTCGCCAAGCTCTCGCCGTTGCAGAAGGCGCGCCTGGTGCGCGTCATGCGCGAGCTACTCGGCCACACCGTGGGCTTTATGGGCGACGGCATCAACGACGCCGCCGCCATGCGTGCGAGCGATTGCGGCATCTCAGTCGATTCGGCCGTCGACATCGCCAAGGAATCCGCCGATATCATCTTGCTTCAGAAGGACCTGGGCGTGCTCGAGCGCGGCATCATCGAAGGCCGCCGCACCTACGGCAACCTGCTCAAGTACCTCAAGACCACGGTGAGCTCCAACTTTGGCAACGTGCTGTCCGTGACCGTCGCGAGCTTGTTCTTGCCGTTTTTGCCTATGAGCGCTCTGCAGCTGGTGCTGCTATCGCTCGTCTACGAGATCGTGTGCATCGCGCTGCCGTGGGACACCGTCGATGACGCCTGGACTGCCCGTCCGCGTGCTTGGGATGCCGCGTCCATCAAGGGCTTTATGCTCGAGCTGGGCCCCGTGAGCTCGCTGTTTGACATCGTGACCTTCGCCGCGCTCTTCTTTGTCGTGTGCCCCGCCGCCGTGGACTCAAGCTGGTCCGAGCTTGCCGCCGCAGGCGACGTCGCGGGTATGGCGACCTTTGCTGCGCTCTTCCAGAGCGGCTGGTTTGTCGAGTCCATGTGGTCGCAGACACTCGTGGTCCACATGCTGCGCTCCCCGCATCTGCCGAGCCCGCGCGACCACGCCGCGCCCGCACTGTGCGTTCTCACCGTGCTGGGCCTGGCGCTCGTCACCTGGCTGCCGGCAAGCCCCATCGCCGATGCGCTCGGCCTCATGGCGCTGCCCGCGAGCTTTTTCGCGCTGCTCGTCGGCATCGTCACCGCCTACATCGCGCTCACTCAGCTGGCAAAGCGCCGCTACATTGCACGCCACGGCGAGCTGCTGTAGCAAGTAGACGGAAAACACCCTGCCAGCTGCCGTTACCGCTACCACAGCTGCCGACGCCGCTGCCGTTGCCTCTGCCGCCGCCGCAGTCTATCCCCCCAGCAGTTGCGGTGGAATAGTTCCTGTTTAAAGCCCCGTGACTTTAATTTAGGGACTATTCCACCGCAACTTATTGGAGGATTAGCTAGTCCTTGGGTGTCCAGGACCAGAAGAAGTTGATAAGGGCCACGCGCGAGGCGGTACCGGCTTTTTTGTTGATCGAGGAAATGTGGCGATAGAGCGTGGAGCGCGAAAGGAAGAGCGTTGTGGCGATGTCCTGAACGCTCTGGTCCGAAACGACCAAGACCTCAAGAATATCGCGCTCGCGCTCTGTAAGCCCAAAGGTGGCGACGAAAGCATCGAGGCGTTCATCGGACGTGAGCTCCGCTGCCTCCACCACTCATTTAAGCACCACTCATTTAAGTACACCCAATGAGTGGCCGAAGAGTGTCCCCGGCATCCAATCAAAAATGGGCCATGTGTCCCAGTTGTGGAGACTCCTTGAGCCGTCTGGGTATCGCGAAGGATCGCGCACTCCCCCATCATCAAAAGTGACACACGCTACCAGTTGATGGGAGGCAACCATGGGCTTCTTTGACAAGATGTTCGAGAAGAAAGAGTGTGCGATTTGCGGTACCGAGCTGGGACTTCTAGGTAAGACAAAAATCAATGAAGGCTACCTGTGCAAAGAGTGCGCCGGCAAGCTCTCCCCCTACTTTCACGGCTATCGCTCCAGCACCGCGGACGACATCCGCGAGCAACTCGCCTACCGCGAGGCCAACGCCGAGCGCCTGGCCTCGTTCAACCCCACGCGCACGCTTTCTGCCGGGCGCACCAATATTATGCTCGATGAGGACGCGGGCCTGTTGATCATCACTTCGCAGAGCCGCTGGCGCGACGCCAATCCCGACATCATCGAGTTCTCGCAGGTACTCGGCTGCGATATGGATATCGACGAGCATCGCACCGAGATCTATCGCGAGACCAAGGACGGCGAGCGCGAGAGCTACAATCCGCCGCGCTATGACCTGGATTACGACTTTAACCTGACCATTCACGTCAACACGCCGTACTTTACCGAGATCAACCTGCGCGTGAACGACTCCACCATCGATCAGCGCGGCTCCATCGAATACCGCGAGGCCAAGCGCCAGGCAACCGAGGTCCGCGACGCGCTGGTGCAGCTGCGCCAGGAGACGCGCGACAGCGTCGTGGCCGCCAAGGCCCCCAAGACCGCGGTCACCTGCCCCTTCTGCGGAGCCACCACCATTCCCGATGCCAGCGGGCGCTGCGAATACTGCGGCGGCGCCATCGGCGCATAGCCTCCGGCAGCGAAAGGACCGATCATGGCCTTCGAGAGCGTCAACTATCAATGCCCCGCGTGTGGCGGCCCCCTTCACTTTGCCAGTGCCGAGCAAAAGCTCGTCTGCGACTACTGTGACTCGCGCTTTGAAGTCGAAGAAGTCGAGGCCCTCTATCGCGAGCGCCAGGACAAGGCCGACGCCAAAGCCGATGCGGCAGCCGCAACGCCCAAGCCCGTCGCCGACGACGCGGTGCAGGAGCTCGCCCAAAACGCCGGCTACATCTGCTCGTCGTGCGGCGCCGAGCTCGTGTCCGACGGCACCGTCGCCGTCACCACCTGCCCGTACTGCGGCAACTCCGCCGTGGCGCCCGGCCAGCTCTCGGGCGACTTCTCGCCCGACCTAGTAATTCCGTTTAAGCTCGGGCGCGATGACGTCACGGCCGCACTCAAGGAACACTACAAGGGCAAGATCTTGCTGCCCAAGAGCTTTGTCACCGGCAACCACATCGACGAGGTCCAAGGTGTCTACGTGCCGTTTTGGCTCTACGGCGCCCGCGTTGACGGCGAAGTGTACTTTGACGCGACCAACGAGACCGTGACCGAGGAATCCGACCGCACCGTCACGACCACCGACCACTACGATGCCTATCGCAAGGGCAATATCTCGTTTAAGCGCGTGCCCGTCGACGGATCGTCCAAGATGCCCGACGGCCACATGGATGCCATCGAGCCGTTTGACTACGACGCGCTGCGCCCGTTCTCGGTCGCATATATGCCCGGCTACATCGCCAACCGTTACGACGAGGACTGCGAGACCTGCAAGGCGCGCGCCGAGCGCCGTATGGAAGAAAGCACGATCTCGGCCCTGCGCGAGACCGTCGTCGACGAATACGACGATGCCACGGTCGAAAGCAAGCAGCTCGACTACACCTGGGAAGACAGCGACTACGCCCTGTTCCCCGTCTGGATGCTCTCCACCTCGTGGAACGGCAAGAGCTACCTGTTTGCCATGAACGGCCAGACCGGCCGCTTGGTCGGCGAGCTCCCCTGCTCCAAGCCCAAGCTCGCCATCGCCTCGGTGCTGTTCTTTGTGATCGGATTTATCCTCTCCCAGATTCTCTTTATGGGGGAATACGCCTTCGATCCGGATTACCTCACCTTTGATATCGAGGGCATCCTCATCAACATCATTGCGCCGCTGATCATCGTAATCATCGGAGACGTGCTGCTGGTAGGCCAGCTCAAGACGGCCAACGAAGCAACCCATGCCGATGAGTATTGTGGCGAGCTCAACCTGACCGAGAAGCACGACACCTTCAGCCACACCGAGACCACCGTTGTCATGAAAGACGACAAGGACGACTAAGCAATCCAACCAATACCACCCGGCCTTTGACGAGAAAGGAAGATCACCATGGGACTCTTGAAAGCTGGATTGGGAGCTGCCGGCGGCGTCATGGCCGACCAGTGGAAGGAATTTATCTACTGCGAATCGATGCCTGCCGACGTCTTGGCCTGCAAGGGCAGCAAACGTACCGGTGGCCGCAGCTCCAACACGCGCGGCGAGGACAACGTCATCTCCAACGGCTCCGTCATCGCCGTCAACGACGGCCAGGGCATGCTCGTGGTGCAAAACGGCAAGATCATCGAAGTCGCGCTGGAGCCCGGTGAGTTCGTCTTTGACACCGGCAGCGAGCCGAGCGTCTTTAGCGGCAACCTGGGCGATTCCATCAAGGAGACCTTCGCCAATATCGGCAGCCGCTTTACCTTTGGCGGCGACGCGGGCAAGGACCAGCGCGTCTACTTCATCAACACCAAGGAGATCATCGGCAACAAGTACGGCACTGCCTCGCCCGTGCCCTTCCGCGTGGTCGATAACAACATTGGCCTGGACGTCGACATCTCCGTGCGCTGCAACGGCGAGTATTCGTACCGCATCACCAACCCGCTGCTGTTCTACACCAACGTATGCGGCAACGTGACCGATAGCTACACGCGCGACAAGATCGACAGCCAGCTTAAGTCCGAGCTGCTCACCGCCCTGCAGCCCGCCTTTGCCAAGATCTCGGAGATGGGCATCCGCTACAGCGCCATCCCCGGCCACACCACCGAGCTCGCCCGCGCGCTCAACGAGGTCCTCTCTGCCGACTGGCGTGACCTGCGCGGCGTCGAGATCGTAAGCTTTGGCGTCAACTCCATCGCCGCCTCGCAAGAAGACGAGCAGATGATCAAGGACCTGCAGAAGGCCGCGGTCATGCGCGATCCCACCATGGCGGCAGCCAACATTGCCAGCGCCCAGAGCGACGCGATGCGCGCGGCGGCCGCTAACCCCAACGGCGCAATGGCTGGCTTTATGGGCATGGGCATGGCAGGTGGCATGGGCGGCATGAATGCCAGCCAGCTGTTCGCCGCCGGCCAGGCACAGCAGCAGGCCGCCCCGCAGCCGGCTCCGGCGCCCGCTCCCGCACCGGCCCCCGCCGCCGCACCCGCGGCCGGCACGTGGACTTGCAGCTGCGGCGCCACCAACACCGGCAAGTTCTGCTCCGAGTGCGGTAGTCCCGCACCCGCCCCGGCACCGGCCAAGTGGTTCTGCCCCAACTGCGGTAACGAAAACGGCGGCAAGTTCTGCAGCAACTGCGGAACGCCCAGGCCCTAGCCCCCTATCTGGTAATTGGCGGGGAGGTCCGCCACCCCCGCATTTGCTTCTATGGGTTTCGTTCGATAAAGGAGGACACCATGAAGACAACGTTCAAAAAGTCCGTACTCGCATTTCTGACATGTATCTTGGCGCTCGCCTTTGCCCTGACGGGCTGCAGCGGCGGCGGCAAGGACCCCAAGGCCAACTTCGTCGGCAGCTGGGAACTCTCGGGTGGAACCCTGGAGGGCGAAGAGCTGACCGATGAGTACATGAAGATGCTCGAGGATTGGGGTGTCCACTGCGTCCTGATTCTCGATGAGGACGGTACAGGCGCCCTCGACCTGTTCCTTGAAGTCGTCGACCTTAAATGGGAGGCAAAGGACGCCGCCACCGTAACCATCACCGCCGAAGACGAGTCGCATGATATGAAGCTCAAAGACGGAAAACTCATCCTCGAAGAAGATGACGGCAATCTTGTCTTTACCAAGTCCGACAAGGACCTGTCCGGTACGGTGAAGAAGGATCGCGAGGCGGCCGAGAAGGAAGATGAGATCGATGAGGCCGTCGAAGACGGCGATGTCCAGAGCGTCGAAATCTCCCCCGCCGTCACCGTCGCCGATGACGACCTCTGCACCATCACCATCACCGAGAAGTTCCAGGACGACTGGGGCGACATCGGCTTTGTCGTCAACATCACCAACAAGAGCGACAAGGACCTGACCTTCTACGCCCCCACCGGCAAGACCAACGTCAACGGCACCATGAAGGAAGCCTGGTTCTCAGCTCACCTGATGCCCGGCACCAACGCCACCGAAGAGTTCACCTTCTCGAAGGGCACGCTTGACAGCTTCGACAGCCTGGTCAACACGACCATCGGCATCGATGCCTACCTGACCGATTCCTACGAGGACGTCGCCTCCTACAGCGCAACCATCGCGTAACGGCAGACACCGATAGCCGCGGATTGGCGGACATATCCGCGCACATGCCAGACGGGGCCGCAGGAGTTGATCCTGCGGCCCCGCCGCTTTATGCCGATGCGTAACGAGCGCTAGCGCTCCATGTTGGGAACGATGCTGCCCTCCGTTACCGCGCGCACGGCCAAGCGCATGATGTTGTCGTAGCCGGTCTTATTGAGAATCTCCGAGATGCGGCGTTTGATGGTGCCCTCGCTCATAAACAGCTCGGCCGCGATCTCGCGGCGGCTTTTACCCTCGCAGGCAAGGCGCAAGATCGACAACTCGACATCGTCGAGGGCCGCCGTGCCCGAGAAGATGCTCTCGGGCGGCTTGGGAAACGTGCAGTAACCCGCCAGCGTGGAGCGCATCACGGCGAACAGCTCGTCGATACCGACGTTCTTGTACACAAAGCTGTCGACGCCCGCCTCGCGCGCCTGGTCCACAAAGGTGATTTCGGGCATACCCGTCATGATAATGACGCGGCACTCGGGCAGCTCCTCTTTAATACGCGCCGCCGCCACGATACCGTTGGAATCGTGCTCGGTGCACACATCCATCAGTATCATGTCCGGACGCTCCTTAAGCACAACGTCCAAGGCATCCGAGGCGTCGGCGATCGCGGCAACAACCGTCATGTCGGGCTGGTCGCCAACGGAGCGCGCCAGGCTCTCACGCAGGATGGCCTGGTCTTCGACTATAAGGACGCGGATCATGAACTTCTCCTTTGGACCGTGGCGCTGGAGGCGAGCGGGATGGACACCGCAAGCGTGAAGGGCGGGGCGGTGTGGACTTCCAGGCTGCCGCCCAGATCCTGTGCGACATGCCTCATACCTGGGATACCCGTTCCCTCGCGATACGATACGGGCGCAGGCGCGCCGTCGTTAGAAACGGTCATCCGCGCAACAGCACCGTCTTCCGACGTCTCCTGCCGCAGGCGCACATGGACCTGATGGGCCTGTGCATGCTTGGTGGCATTGGTCGAGGCTTCGCGGATAATCTGCAGAAAGGCTGCGGCGACACGTGCGTCGCTTGGCAGCTCGCCCTCCACATCGATCTGCACGCTCACCAGGCCAAAGGCATGGACGATATCGCCCAGTTGCTCTGCCGGTTCGGTGTCGCCCCCGCTGCGCAGATCGGCAGCGATTGAGCGCAGCAGCGGGTCGATCTGCTCGAGTGACTCGTCATCCAGGCGCCCCTCCTCCAGATAACGATGGAGGATGGACAGACGCTGCCCGATCACGTCGTGCACGCGAACGCGCATACGCAGATAGGCCGCATTGTCAGCAACTTTTTTGACTTCTTCGATCTGGGCTTGGAGCTCTTGGCCCGCAAGCTCAAGCAGGTGGTTGGCTTGCGCCAGGCGATCATGAGCATGCGCATACTCTGTTACATCCAGGCCGATAATGCGTTCAAAGAGGCGGCCCGAAACCATAACGTCATCGTGCACAAACAAGCGAATCTCGGCGGGAGAAACCTCGACCACAACGCGCGCCTCACCAAAGCGGTCCAGGCTAATACGCACGCGGTTCTGGCTGCTTTCGGGCATTTGCATGCTGAGTTTGCGCAGGTCGTTCCATGTTCCGCTCATATCGCCTAGGTCGGTGGGCATATGAAGCTCCACCAGGTTTTTTCGCATGCAGCGGTTCATGAGCAGCGGACGGCCCCTCGGGTCCAGATACAGGATGCCCACGGGAATCACGTTGATGGTTTCGATCGTCGAGAACGCGGTGATATCCTCCTGGCGGTTGCGGACATCCATCAAGAGCGCCGCAATGGAGCGGAACAGGAAGAACGCTCCCTCTGCGATAAGGACAACGGTCCACGCCGAGCCCATGGCAAAAACCACCGGCGGTGTAACGGCAACAACGAGCAACAGTTCGGCCAGCATGACGGGGCGACGATAGTGCACCATAAGCACCACGCCGTAGGCAAAGATTGCGGCATTGATCCAAAGCGCTCCGCCCATTGCCCTGGCACAAACGTCAAGCGACGCCACCAGATACGAGCCAGACGACGCGAATAAGATGAGCGCCGAAATAACTAGGTGAAGCACAAGGCTCGCCTCGTAGGCGCAAATCACCTTACGGTTATAGGACGAGCGGCGCGATGCGATGAGCGGGACGTGGATCGTCTGCAGACACGCAGCCAGGGCAAAGACAACATCGAGCGCAACAATTTGGGGAAGGATGAGCGAAATCTGCATCGTCACTCACCCGCCCTCGGCATCAAGACGATCATGCGCAGCTGGCCGGGCTCGCCCTCAAAGCGGTATGCCACGTTGCGCCCTTGCAGAGCGCTTTCGAGCTCTTGCGCAGCGGGCGTCTGCGAAAGATCTTCATCATCGTTGGAAAAAAGCGTGGCACGCAGCTCGACACTGCATCGGTCATGGTCGCCCAAGTGATACATAAGCGCCGGATGGTCGGTGGTGTAGGCAAAAAACGCAAAGTCGTACACGCAGTCGTACAGGGCGCTTACCGTACTGGCGTGCAACGGGCGCCGTATGGCGATAATCGAGGCGCAATCGATATCGATGGTGCGCAGGTCGCTTGCGAGTTCGTTGGCAATGAGCTGAATGCGGTCGCGATCAAAACCGCTCTCCCCGTGCTGTGCCAACGTGAGCGACCCCTTGCGCTTGCAATAGGCGACGAGCATCTTGGCGCGCTGCAGCATGCGGTAACGCTCGTGCGAAGACGCTTCGTCGGTCAACGGCGGCAGCGAGCTCAGCAAGTCGTACATCCCTTCGAGCGCGCGGGCAAGCGCTTGGTCCACGTCTTGGACCAGCAAGGTCTCGGCCTCTTGATCTGCCAAATGCGTCTTAAGGTCGTAGTCGGCGGCGAGCAGCTCGTTTTGACGCTGCAGCTCCATGCGACGATGTGCCAGTTCACGGTTAAGCTCGTTGAGCTCCGACACGTCTTGGGCAAGCAGCGCCGATCCACCCAGCAGCGGAAAGGTGCGATACATGACATCGGGATCGGACGCCACGGCAAAGGCATGGGCACGGCCGTGCTCCTGGGTCCGCAACTCCTCGCGCACGCCTACCGGCATTGGCTTTGACACCGGCGTGGCATAGACTTCCTGCAGATCGCGCGTTAGAACTTTAAGGTCGAGCGGCAAGGTGTCGAAGATGCCGGCGATGTCGTGATACGACGGAATGACACCGCAATCGAGACAGATTTCCATCGCCACCACGCACAGGACGCAATAGACGAGCGAAAAGTTGAGCCTCCATGCCCAGGGCACGCGCAACGCATACGAAATGGCAAAGAATGCGCCACCCAGCAGTACGAGCGCCGCCGTGCCCGAGAAACGCTGGATGCGAAAGGATGAGGACCGACCAACCAGGATAAAAAAGGCCACGAAGTCAAAGGCCGTCCACACGAGGACGGCGAAATAACCCCAGCCGTACGTGTAATCGTTGCTCCAGGTGTCGCTTGTGCGGTCAAAGCGAAAGACCTGCTGGTGAAAATCGTTGGTGAGCACAAATCCGATAAGCAGGATGGCCACAATCCACAGCGCAGCGCAGTAGCGGCGACCCAGGCGGTGTTGTTCCAGGCCTGCAAGGCGCAGACCACACAACTGGTAGAGCAGCGGAATGAGCGTCATGGGCACGTAGTACAGGTACCACAGCACGGTGGCATAGAACGGCGTGAACGACTTGTACTTGAGAATGACTTCGATCATCCACAGGGCGCAGATGGTGGCGATGGCAACAAGGCGGCGGCGCAACACGTAGTCCAAACAGCGCAGATAGACCGATACGCCCCAAATCGAAAATACAATTGCGGCGACAAGCAACGGGAGAGAGCTCGAATGGACGAGCGCATCCACGACCTCTTTGGACACCTCGCTATAGGCAGGCACGGCGTTAGAAAGTTTGGGTTCGAAGGCGAACAGCGCCGGCAAGACTGCCAAAAGCATGAGGAACAGCGCGGTGATGGCGCCGGCGATAGCGAAGACGCGGTGACGGTACACCTGATGTGTTATGCCAACAAGGAATCGCGGCATGGCGAAAAGCCTGCCACCCCTGGGATCCGCCACGGGTGCGGATCGGGCGGCCGCATGGCCAGTATGTCGCTCGCGGGTACCCATAGTGCTTTTAGTGTACCGACAGATGGGTCGAAAAAGCGGGCCGCATGTCCCAAAATCCGCAGACGGCAAGGCGCCCGGCAGCCTCCCCCGTCTGGCACTTCCCGATATCCGCCCGCCCCAAACCACCGCAAAGGGGACAGGCACCTTTGTGGTGGTTTGGGGCGATGCGCTAGTCCACGGTGATGTCGAGGTTTTTGCCGATGAGGCCTACGTAGCCGCCTTCGGCAGCCTTGGGGCTGTCAGCATGGCAGAGAACCCACTTGTCGGCCTTCCAGTAGCAGTAGCTGTCACCGGTGGTAGGCATGTCGGCTGCGGCCTCGGGGCGCGGACCATTGGTGCCAGCGGGCAGCGCCACCATCACCTGGAAGCCGCCGTCGTCGACCATGCATGGCGTGTAGTGGAGCGTGGTGTTGAAAACCTCGACAACCGTACCCGCCGGCACGCGAAACGCCTTGACGTACGCGGTATCGAGCTTGCCGTCCTCGATCTCCCAGCGATGCGCCACAAGCAGGATAAAGTCGCGAGCGCCCAGGTTGAATTCGCTGGCGCGGTGATACTCCAGGCAGTTGAGACGCGTGTTGTGGCCGTTGCACCAGCCGAGCTGGAAGGGACGACCGCCAAACATGAGAAAGCCCAGCTTATCGGCATCCATGACGCCCTCGAGCTCGGGCGCACTTGCTACGTACTTGCTGCCCTCGGGAATGGGCGTGGCAGAGAGCGCCTCGAGCACGGGCGACGTGAGCTCGGACGGAACGTCATCCCAAACGTTGCCATAGGATTTGAACTCGGGATCGTTGACAGAGTAGATATGCATGTTCACTCCTGTTCGCAAATGTGACTATACGAACATTCTAGAACAAACATGAGCGATTTTGAACGCTCGTCCCGACCAATCAACAAAAAGGCGCCCCCGCATAAGCGAGGGCGCCCAATGCGCGCGTTTTGGGCGATAAAGCCCTTACGCCTGCTGATAGCGCAGGTGCTTCTCGTCGATATCGGCCAGGTCGCGGTCGAGGTAACGGCGCGCGAGCCAGTTAGCCATGGGAAGGTTCTGGTCCAGGTAGTTACCGCACTCCTCGGGAGCGGCACCGGGGACATCGCCCTCAAAGTCGGCGACAAACTCGAACAGTTCGCGCACGAGCGGCAGGATTTCCTCACTCGTCACCTCGCCAAAAACGACGAGGTAAAAGCCCGTGCGGCAGCCCATGGGGCCAAAGTAGACAATGCGGCTCGACCACTCGGCATGATTGCGAAGGAACGTCGCACCCAGGTGCTCGATGGTGTGGCACTCGGCCGTGTTCATGACCGGCTCCTTGTTGGGCGTGGTCAGGCGCAGGTCAAACGTGGTGACGGCGGCACCGGTCGCCGGATCGCGGTCGATGCGGCTCACATACACGCCGGGCTCAAGCAGCAGATGATCAACGGAAAAGCTCGCGATGCGCTCCATGGCAGATCCTCTCGATAGTCAAATTGGGACGGGGCTCTTTTAGCTGGTTCGAATGGTCACACCAATCATACCAGTCAAAAAGCCCCGTCCCAAAAAGACAACTTAGCCCAGGACGCGGGCCATGCGTGCCTTGAACTCAAAAAGGAAGCGCGGAGCATCCACGGTCAGTGCCACAAGCGCGCTCTTGTCCGGATCGGACAGGCGGCGCTCATCGCAGATGGTGCGACCGCGGTACTCGCCCAGCAGATCAACACGCAGGTTGCAGCCGAGCGCACCTACGAGCGTGGGGTCGATCGCCACGGCAACGGCCAGCGGATCGTGCAGCGCACAACCACCCAGGTAGGGTGCGTTCATCTCGTACGAGCCAATGTAGTGCTCCACCATGCTCGCAAACGCGCAACCGGCCATGGTGCCCGAACCCGTCCAGCCGGCAATGTCGCGACGCGTGAGCACCACGCGATGCGTCACGTCCAGACCCACCATGGTGAGCTTACGGCCCGAGCGCAGCACCGCGTCGGCCGCCTCGGGGTCGCTCGCCATATTGGCCTCGGCGCCCGCGCTCACGTTACCGGGCACGGTAAGGGCGCCGCCCATCACGACCACGCGGCCGATGGACATCATCGCCGCCGCATCGCGCTCCAGGGCGAGCGCCAGGTTGGAGAGCGGGCCAGTCGCTACGTAGACCAGATCGGGACCATAGGTGCGCGCGGCATCGATCAGATAATCGACCGCAGCGTTGCCGTCGGCCGAGGTCGCCCCCACCGGCTCGTAGGGCGACGCGGGCACGCTCGCGCCGCCGATGCCGTTCTTGCCGTGAATGAGCGCGGTGGACGCCGGCGGCGTATAGGGCTCAGTCGCCTGCAGAGGACGGTCGGCACCCAGGTACACCGGAACCTCGGGGCGACCCAGCAGATCGAGCACCGCCAGGCAGTTGTGCGCCGATTGCTCGACGCGCACGTTGCCAAAGCACGTGGTGATGCCCACGAGCTCCACCTCGGGGCTCGCGATGGCATAGGCCAGCGCCATCGCATCGTCCACACCCATATCCAGATCAAGGATCAGCTTCTTGATTGCCATTGTTCTACTCCGCTTCTCCGTCTTTATCGTTTAACCAAACCAATGTTCAACTTCGGCGCGCGTGGGAATCGATTGCTGAGCGCCCAGGCGCGACACCGTCACTGCAGAGGCGCGAGCACCCGCGGCCATGCACTCCAAGAGTGACAAGCCCTCTAGTCGAGCCGCCGCCAACGCGCCGATAAACGTATCGCCGGCGGCCGTGGTATCGACTACCGTACTCGAAAGTGCCGGCATGCGCAGCAGCTCACCGCCATCGCCGAGCGTAACCGAGCCGGCACCGCCCAGCGTGATGACCGCGGCGCCGGCGCCCTTGGCAAGCAGGGCTTTGAGCGCGGCGACGCAGCTCTCATCGTCCTTGGGCAGGATACCCGTCAGCACCTGGCACTCGGTCTCGTTGGGGCAGACCAAGTCGACCGCAGACCAGACCTCCGCAGGCAACTCACAAGCAGGCGCTGGATTAAAGACCGTATAGAACCCCAGCTCGTGAGCGCAAACAAGCGCATCGGCCGTCGCTGCAAGGTCACATTCACCCTGGGCGATAAAGACGCTTCCGGCAGCCGGGGCAATCTCGCTGGCGTTGCCGTCGAGCTCATGGGCCACCAGACGCCTCAACGCGCAGGCAACGTCCGCGCCCGCAAGCGCATGGTTGGCGCCCGGTGACAGTATGATGCGGTTGTCGCCCTCGCAGCGAATGATGGTCGCCGTTCCCGTCTCCACGTCATCGCGATGCACTACAAAGTCACAGTCCACGCCGGCGTCTTGGAGCCCCACCACGAGCGACGCGCCGAACGCGTCGCGACCGACCGCGCCGATCATGTGCGTGCACGTGCCCATACGCGCGGCAGCTACAGCCTGATTGGCGCCCTTGCCGCCGGCGTTGGTGATAAACCCGCTGCCGCCGACGGTCTCGCCCGCACGCGGTATGCGCTCGCACGCCACCGAAAGGTCCATGTTCATGCTGCCGAACACCGCAACGATGCCGCGATCTGCCATGGAAACCTCCTCATCTGCGGGCCTTATGCCCACCGCCAACCGTCGATCGTGCACTCTCGCACCCCCTATAACTTTAGTTCACTTTGATGTGGACGCGCGCTTGAGCTTGCGCCAGCAGCAAGCATTCACAGGAGCAGGCAGCTACAATGAAGGCGTGCTGATTATTCTCGTCATTGGATGATGTTTTATGGAACAACTCTCGCAATCGGGCTCGCGCGGTCGACGCCGCACGGGCAACGAGCCGGCGCCGCACGAACGCGTGAAGGGCGAACGCCGTGCCAACGAACCGCGACGCACCGCGAGCCCCCATCGCGCTTCTGCCAACAACGCGGGCCGCGCCAACACTCCCGCCGCGGAGCAAACGTCTGCTCGCCCCAAGTCCCGCTACATCCCTGCACTCGACGGTCTGCGTACGCTTGCCGTCGTCGCGGTGGTGCTCTATCACCTTAACCTCACGTGGGCTCAGGGCGGCCTGCTCGGCGTCACGATCTTCTTTGTGCTTTCGGGCTATCTGATCACGCGCCTGCTACTCAACGAAGTCGCTAAGACCGGACGCATCGACCTCAAGAGCTTCTGGATTCGCCGCATCCGTCGCCTGGTCCCCGCCGTGGTAACGGTAGTGTTTGTAACCTGCGCGCTGTGCACTATCTTTAACCACGTGATGCTCACCAAGATGCGCCCCGACATCCTGCCGTCGCTGCTGTTCTTCAACAACTGGTGGCAGATTGCCCAAAACGTCTCGTACTTCAATGCTCTGGGCGACCCCTCGCCGCTCACGCACTTTTGGTCGCTTGCCATCGAGGAACAGTTCTACCTGATTTGGCCGCCACTGCTGTTTGCCATGGTATCCATGCATGTGAGCAAGCCCAACACGCGCCGCGTGGTTCTGGGCCTCGCCGCGGTATCCGCCCTTGCCATGATGGTGCTTTACAACCCCGCCGCCGACCCCAGCCGCGTGTACTACGGCACCGACACCCGCGTGTTCTCGCTGCTGCTGGGCGCCTGGATGGCCTTTATCCCCGATCGCGACCTGGCGCCGGTGCGTCTCGCTCATCGTTTGGGGTTCAATCGCCTGGCTGGCGCCGCCAAGCACGGCAAGAACGCCGAGGGCAAGCCTGGCGAGAAGGCCGACGAAGCAGCCGAGACCGCCCCGGCACAGCCGAGCGCCCTCGTGCGCTTTTGGTCCTCGCCCGCATCCATCGATGTGCTGGGCGTCGTGGGTCTGGTTGGTCTTGCTGCCATGGTCGCGCTCACCAACGGCTACACCGCGTTCCAGTATCGCGGCGGCACGCTGCTGTGCTCGATCCTCACGCTCATGGTCATTGCCGCCTGCGTGCAGCCCCAGGGAATGGTTGCCCGCGCGCTGTCCGCCGAGCCGCTCGTGTGGGTTGGCAAGCGCTCGTACAGCATCTACCTGTGGCACTATCCGCTGCTGTTGCTCATGAACCCGGTCGCCAACATCAACGATACACCCTGGTGGCAGTACATTTTGCAGGTGCTGCTGGTGGTCGCCGTGGCCGAATGCTCATATCGCTTTATCGAGACTCCGTTTAGGAAGGGCGCCTTTGGGCGCACCGTCGCCGAATTCCGCGATGGCGCCACCACGCCCGCCAACTGGGCACGCGCGCACGTCCCTGCCTGCGCAGCCTGCGCTGTCGTGTTGGTCGTTGCGCTGGGCGGCCTGATCTTTGTGCCGGAGACCTCCGCACTGAGCGGTGAGGGCGCCGAAGTTCTGAACAAGGAAGCCAAGAACACCGCGCCCACCGACCAGCAGGCGGCCGACGACACCGACAAGGACAACGACGGCTTCCCCGATGGCTCCTACGATCTGCTTATGATCGGCGACTCCGTGTCGCTGCGTGCCGTGGACACCTTTGACGGCGTGTTCCCGCACAGCCATATCGATGCCGAAAAGGGCCGCCAGTTTGATGCGGGCCGTGCGACATTTGAAGGCTATATCCAGCAGAACCTTGCCGGCAAGATCGTGGTCTTTGCCCTGGGCACCAACGGCTTGGTAACCGACGACCAGATAGACGCCATCATGGCCGATGCAGGAGATAAGCGTATTGTGGTGTTTGTGAACACGCGCAGCCCGCAGCCGTGGGTTGGCTCTACCAACCAGGCCATCGCCAACGCCGCTACGCGCTACAAAAACGTGCGCGTTATCGACTGGTACGGATACAGTGCCAACCGCAACGATCTGTTCGATGGCGACGGCACGCACCTTTCGAACACGGGTGTGACCGAGTACCTTAAGCTCATCCACGATGCCGTCAAGAAGGACCTGCCCGTGCATCCCGAGGATCACGTTAATGATCCGCAGCCGGCAGCCGTCAAGTCTGCCACCGACGCGCTCGTCAATGCGCTCGCTCTCAAGCCACACAAGCTGGGCACCGACAAGTAACCCACAGCACAAACTTCCCACATCCGGAAGGGGGGCGCCTGCCACGGCAGACGCCCCCCTTCCGGTAGTTAGGGACGTTCCTTATGTGCCGGCACCTAGGGACACTCCTGACACAGCCGAGGAACGCCCTCGTTGCGACCGAATTCTGGGCGCCTCGCCACCCCGAGCGTTGTTTCCAAGCCCCACGCCCGCAGCAAACAACCCAAAATCACTCTTTTCGAGCCGGCTCCAAGAGGCTGTGGGCAAAAAAGGGCAAATATGAGTAATGTTACCATTTTAGTAGCAGGCAAAACCACCCAAAATGACGTCCGAGCGACCCCTACAACCCCCTAAAGCAGCCAACCTGACTGGTTTAAGGCGTATTGAAGCCAATTTTAATGAACATACTAATGGTTATGTTCATTATCTATTCAGATGTAAATGCTATTCACTTAGCAACAGTACTCATATTTGGCATTTTTTGTCCATTGCTATATAACTAACACCCTATAGCAGACAAAAAACAGGCCGCAGCCCATCGCTGCGGCCTGTTCGGAAGCAAAAGTGGGCGCTAAGCGCTGTAGCCCATCGCCTGCAGGACAAACATGACAACCGTGAGCACCGTAATCACGCCGATAGTCGCCCAAGTGAGCACGTTCCACACGCGGCCGTTGCGGTTGGCGCCCATAATGTGACGGTCGGCGGCGATAACCACCTGGAACACCAGAACCACGGGCAGTAGCACGCCATTGATGACCTGCGAGGTCATCATAATCTGGAACAGATCGACGCCGGGCATAAGCACCAGCACGGCAGAGATACCGATGATGGCCGTAATGATGCCGCGATAGACCGGGGCCTCGTCCCAGCTGCGGTCGGCACCGCGCTCCCAGCCAAATGCCTCGCAGATAGCGCTCGACGTAACGCCCGGCAGCACGCAGGCAGCCAAGAAGCTCGCCGCGACCAGGCCCGAGGCAAACAGTACCGTGGACCACTGACCCGCAATAGGCTCCAGCGCGCGGGCAGCATCGGCAGCATCGCTAATCTGAATGCCCGCCGGGAACAACACCGTACCGGTCGTGATGATAATAAAGCCGGCAATGACATCGGCGGCAAGCGAGCCGCTCACGGTATCGATACGCTGCAGCACGATATCGTCCTCGCCCGCGTTCTTATCGACCACGTTGTTCTGCGCTAAGAAAATCATCCACGGCGCGATGGTGGTACCGATCGTTGCGACCACGAGCGACACGTAGCTGGGGTCATTTTGAATGTTGGGCACGACCAGGTCGACCGCGACCTCACCCCAGTTGGGGCCAGCCATAAACGCAGCGACAATATAGGTCACGAACACGCAGCTCACCAGCAGCAGGATCTTCTCGATGCGCTGGAAACTACCCGACATGGTAAGCATCCACACCAGCAGCGCCACCAACGGCACCGAGATGCTCGCCGGCACGCCAAAAAGAGCAAGGCCGCTGGCGATGCCCGCAAACTCCGAAATGGTCACAGCCGTGTTGGCGATCAACAGCGCCGCCATAGCAAGTACACTCTTGCGCACGCCAAAGCGCTCGCGAATGAGCGATGCCAGGCCCTTGCCCGTAACGCAACCGCAGCGCGCCGCGGTCTCCTGCGTCACGATGAGCAGCACAGTCATGACGGGAAGCATCCAGAGCATCTTGTAGCCATAGCTGGCGCCTGCGCTTGAATACGTTGCAATGCCGCCGGCGTCATTGCCCGAAAGCGCCGCCAACAGACCGGGACCCATTGCGCCAAAGATGGCCGCGATGGTCAACTTTTGCTTGGTGCCCGACTTTTGCTTGGTATTTTGCACGCGACCACCTAACCCATGACCGACATGGTGAGAAGCACCGCAGCGGCGCAGTACGCTATGCACGAGATCATGACGGCAATAACGTTCATGGCGGTGCCCGACGTGTTGAGGTCATGCTCGTCACGCCAGAACAGTACCATCAGGTAAATCACGGCGCTCATGTTGCCAACCAGGCAAATGATGGCAGCGATATTAAAGCACCCGGTAAAGAGCTGTTCCTCAAACATGGGCGCATCGGGGAATGCAGCGGTGCGCACCAGCTGGGCGCACAGGTAGGTCACGAGTGACAGAATCAGGCCCATGCCCGTGCTCTGGAAGAAAAACCCCAGATACGGCTTGGGCTCGTCGTCGTGACCGTCGTACTCGAGGAAGTAGTTCTTGACGAACGACACCATGCGCGAGGCAGCCAGCAGTACGAGCGGCATGGCGCACATGGGGAACACCACCAGATGCGCGGAGCCGAGCGCCGTTCCCAGCACGGTCGCCATAATGCACGACGCGATGCCCCATACAACAACCCAGTACTGGCGATGCACGAACCAGCTGAGCACGTTCGTCGAGTCGTCCGACGCGCTATCGCCCGAGCCGACACCGGCGATCTGCAGGTCCTCCTGATGCTCCTCGGCAATAACGTCCATGGCGTCGTCGAAGGTTACGATACCCAGAATATGACGGTTCTCGTCGCAGACAGGGATGGCGACCAGGTCATACTTGGTCATCTCGTCCGTCACGTCTTCCTGGTCCTCGTCGGGCGACACATAGACCAGGTCGCGATAGGCCAGCTGACCCAGCGTGGCGTCGCGGTCGGCTACGATCAGCGTGCGCAGCGAAAGCACGCCCGTCAGCATGCCGCTCGGGTCCTCGGTATAGACGTAGTAGACGCTCTCGAAGTCCTCGTCGAGCTTGCGAATCGCCTCGATGGCGTCACCGACCGTCGCCGTGGCGGGCAGGGAGACAAACTCCGAGGTCATGATGCGGCCGGCGGTGTTGTCCTCATACCCCAGCAGGTTACGAATCGCCTTCTCCTCCTTGACGCCCATCAGGCGCAGGAGCTTCTCGGCCTTCTCGTAATCAAGCTCGTCGATCAGGTCGGCTGCATCGTCCGGGTCCATCATGGCCAGCATCGACGATGCGTCCGTGTCGGACAGGCCCTCGAGCATCTCGGTCATAAGCTCGTCGTCATCGAACTCCGAGATGGCCTCGGCGGCCTGGGCAGTATCGAGCTGCGCAAACACCTGCGCGCGTAGGCGCGGATCGAGCTGCTCGATGATGTCGGCGATGTCGGCAGGATGCAGCTCGCCAAGCGTCTTGTGCGACACCGAGAGCTGGATGTTCTTAGTCGAGCGATCGAGCAGGTCCATGTAAGACCAGGCGATAATGTCCTCGCTGAGCGGCTTGCCCAGATGCTTCATAAAGCCCTCGACGACATGCTCAAGTGTGGGGCTGATCGCGCGCAGCAGACCGCGGGCGCCAACTTCGGCACCCAGCAGGCGCAGCTGATTTTCGCCCGACATGGAAAACTTGATGTCGTTTACGCGCACGACCTTCATGCCCTGCGTGTCGACAATCTGCTTGTTGAGCACGTCGCGGGCAAGCAAGAGTTCGGTCGGCTGCAGGTACGAAAAACGGATTTCGGTGGCCGACGTCTTAAGGTGTACACCCGTCTCGTCGATACGGTCGACCCATTTGCGCCAGCTGATCATAAACGGCGTCTTGCCGGGTCCGCGGAACGCGAGCGACGTCACGTGCGGAAAAACTTCGCCGGTTGCAATGCCAAAATCGTTAACCACGCCGAGCTTTTCGCCGTCGACGTCCAAGACCGGCAATTTGAGCATCTCACTCAGATAATTCAATGGTGCTCCCCATCATTATTCCTGCGGACCGCGCGACCATGCCGGCACGCAATCCGTGGACTTTTAGATATGTATACGCATGCGCGGGCGGCACGCCGCTCGGCACTCACACCCCGTGCACGCGCAGAAAGCACCTGCATGGGGTCAGCGACTGTATGGTCGAGGTTTGGATTTCACCTGTAACCTTTCTCTTGACCCTCATTAACCGCAGTAACTATAGCATCAGCATCGCGCTGCGGCACCGAATTTATGCGCTGCACACTGCGGGCATACCAAACGCTGACGTATCCGTGACATGGAGCCGGATGAGCACGGTGGAACAAAGCGATTAAGACCGCCCTAAACGACCAATCGTTTAAGCACGTCCCCAATGACTACTCTGTGGTGTCGTCGTCCTCGGGGAGTTGGGGGAACACGGCGTTTTTGGGCATGGAAACCTTAGTGAGCGAGGTGAGCTTTTTGCTCAATGCCGTGTCCGTCTTGACCAGCTCGCTGAGCGTCACGATCTTGTAGCCGTCGGCGACAAGACCATCGATAATCTGCGGCAGCGCCTCGAGCGTCTGCTCGGCGCACTCATCGCTATCGGTAAGCAGCACGATATTGCCCGGCGTCATCGAGTCGAGCACGGTCGATACTTGCTCGTCAGCGCCGTTGAGCAGCCAGTCGCCCGAATCGATATTCCACGAAACCACGGCGGACACCAGGTCCATCGAGTCAATCCAGTTTTGCTCGTCAAACGCGGCGTAGGGGGCACGCAGCAACATCGTCTCGACGCCGGTCGCCGACTTAATCGCCTCGGTGCCCTTCGTGATCTGCTTGCGCACCGTCTCGCGATCCTCGCCCTTGAGCGAATCATCGCTGTAGCTGTTGGAGCCGACCTCGCACCCGGCATCGGCAATCGCTTTGGCAGTAGCGGGCGAGGCTTCCGCGGCATCGCCCGAAAGGAAGAACGTCGCCGTGACGCCCTTTTCCTTGAGCACCTGCAAGATCTGCTTGGTCGCGCCGCTCGGACCCTCGTCAAATGTCAGGGCCACGTACTTTTCGTTGCCCTTGGGCGCTACGCTTGCGCACTCGACTACGCAGTCGGTGGCGGGCACGACCTCGCCGCGGTCCTGGGTCTTGCCCGACTGCTCGCCGACCCATACCTCGGAGCGGCCCTGAACGCCCCAGGTTTTGACATACTCAATGGCACCCGTGCCCTCGACCTTAAGCTTTGGCTCGATGGTCGTGGCCTGGACCTCGTGCTTTTCGTACACGTTGCGGCCGTCCTTGACCGTCACCTTCTCACCACCCGTAAGCTCGCGACTATCCCATTTGCCTTGCTTCACGCGCTTGCCGTCGACCTTCACCGACAGCTTTTCGCCTCCATGGCGTTTGAGCACGCTGTCGTCGACGGCCAGCAGATCGCCGGCGTCGTACGTTTCGGTCAGGCTCTGATCGTCGATAAGATTCTGCAACGTAGAGCCCACGCGCACCGCGGTCGTTTGCCCGTTGAGTTCCACGTCCACGCTGCGGTTGACGTAGCCCACGACAGCAGCGATAAACAGCACGAGCGCGCAACCCACGGCGATGAGCGCATAGGGCAGGCGGGACGGTCGGCGCGGCGAGCGCCCGTTGCCGATGCGCGCGCTGCGATCGCTAAACCCACGGCTATGGTTGAGGTACATCGCGCCGGGCTTACGGCGACGTCGACGCTGACCGCTGGGCAGCTGCCCCAGATCGCGGCGCGCCGTCGGACGCGTACCCGAGCGCCCGTTTAAGTTAGATCCGTTTTGGCGCATGTGCCCTCCCCCATAAACACAGCGAGCCGGAGCAACATGTCTCCGGCTCGCCTCCCATCATTTGGTACGTCGCTATTTGCTAGCTTTTGACGAACCCCCGCTCGCCTTTTGATATTCGTCCTTAAAGGCCTTGAACATACCGCGCGTCTTGCCGAGCTGCTTGCCCAGTGCGCGGCTGCCCTTGTCCACGGCGACCGACCCCTTGTCATCGAGCACCTTGGCGCCCTTCTTGACCTTATCGCCCACCACGACACTGGCCTCGGCAGCCTTAGCGGCCGCGCCGCCCGAATACCCAAGCGTCTTGACCTCGTCCGAGACAATCATCGCGCCGTTCTCGTAGCCGCGCAGCATCGTCGGCGGCACCTGCGTGTCACCAACCAAAACACTCGAAGCAGCACCGGCGGTCACATAGAATGCCTGCACGATGCCCGAGCGTGGCTTGAACTCAACGTCCGAGCAATAGCCCACGACGTCGCCCGATTCCGTGCGCACGTCCATACCGACCCAGATGATGCAATCGTCCAGGTTGATGTCGAGGCGCTTGGCGGCGGCGGCATCGTAGGTGCCCTTGACGTCATCGACCGCGATGGCGCCCTCGTAGACACCAATGGCGTCGAGCGCTACGAATCGGTCGGGGCGCTCGATCATGCCCGCGATATCGGACTGGCGGACCATAAAGCCGACCACGCGCGTACCGCCCGGGGTAAAGACCGGAAAGTGAATCTTTCCGAGCTTTTTAGGGCTGCGCGGCGTGCCGTCCTTTTTGATGCGCTTGTCCTCGGTAGGCTTGCGATAGATCTTGGCGCCGACAAAATCCCCGGCGCGCATTATGCCTCGGTCGAGGGCTCCGCAGCCTCGGTATCAGCCTCGACGGCGTTCTCGACCACGACGTCGGCGGCGGGCGTCACGTTGCCACCCGAGATGGCATCGTTGAGCTGCTCGCGCAGCTGGTCCATGCGCTCGCGGGCCAGATCGACCTTGGCGCGCAGGTCATCGGTCTTGGCGTCGACCATCGGGCCAAAGTCATTCACCGCAGCACGGGCCTCCTCGGCGCTGTGCTCGTAGGTGTCGCGCATATTGTCCCAGGCGTCGTTGGCGATATCGGCAGCCATGGCGCGGGTCTCGGCGCCCGAGCGCGGGGCCAGAGCAACGCCGACAATAGCGCCGGCAGCGGCACCAAAAAGTGCGCCGGAGACAAAGCTGAAAGTCTTACCCATGATCATTCCTCTCCTGCGGGCACGTCGGTGCCCACCGTTTGAATGCTGTCCATTATACCCGCAGCGCATCACTTGCCGCTCTGCTCATCTGCGTACGGCAAAGGCGCAGGTACGTGATGGTGATAAACGCGTAGGCCTACTCCTGAGGCATAGCCGGCATGGCCACCGTGGCACCCGGGTCCTCGCCGGCGCCGTCCACGAGCGGCAGGCCGCCCTCATGCGCAGGTCCTGCCGGAACCGTCGCCGCACCGCCAAAGACGGCAGCGGAGGCCTCGTGGTTCTCGGCAACCGCGCCCTCGGTATCAATCGCCACCTGGGGCTCGTCGTCAAAGTTGGGGACGCCCTGGGGCTCGGTGGGAACGGGCTCGGCGGTCGCATCGGCAACGGGCTCGGCGTCGACCGGCACATCGCCCTCGTCAGCGCCCTCGGCCTCGGCAGCATCTTCGCCGTTCGCAGCGGCAACGGCCTCGTGCGGGTCCTTGCCCTCGGCCTCGGCACGCATGCCCAGCACCAGGTTGCGCAGGCCCGCGACCGTGCCTTCCACGTCGGGGGCCGGCTGGTCGGCATGCAGGTACGCCCAGTCCATCATAAAGGTCGCCGACGACAGCGCGCCAATGGCCAACGCGTCATCGGGACACGAAAGCTCGACCTCAAAGACACGCTCGTCATGCTCGCTCACGCGGGTGCGACCGCACGAGATGCTGCCGGCAAGACCGGTCTCGTTCATGAGCTCGACCGTCACGTGCTCCAGCAGGTGGCAAAGCTCGGTCTGGCCCATGCAGTCCTGGAATTCGCGACCGGAATCACCCAGGCACAGGTGCTTGGCAATCGCCGGCACCAGGTAGTACACGCGCGCCGTGGCCTCGATATCCTCCGAGGTCATGAGCGGCATGCCGGGGTTCACCAGCACGTGCGCGCAAATCTTGTCCTCGCTGACGGTGACCTTAAGGATGTTGAACAGGCCTGCCATAACTCTCCCCTACTCTTCCTTGCCCTACTCGTCGCCATCGTGCGGATCCACAGAGCCCGCACCCGACGCCGCCGGCTTGTCTGCCGAAAGCTCGGAATCCTTCTTATCGGTTTCGGCCGGAGCGATCACGCGAATGAGCGAGATGCGCTGGCCACGCATCGACTGTACCTTGAACTTGTACCCTGCGACCTCAAACACCTCTCCGATGTCGGGCACCGAGTCGCAAAGCTCCAAAATCCAGCCGGCGATGGTCTCATAATCATCGCTTTCCTCGAGCGGCCAACCAAGCTCAATCGCGTCATCGCACGAAAAACGCCCATCGACGAGCCACTCACGGCGCGAAAGGCGCGTGAGGTACTTGTTGTCGGGATCGAACTCGTCCTCGATCTCGCCGACAATCTCCTCGACGATATCTTCGATGGTGATGATGCCGGCCGTGCCGCCGTACTCGTCCACGACGACCACGATCTGGTCGTGCGAGGTCTGCATCTCGGACAGCAGCGGCAGGATGTCCTTGGTGTCGGGCACAAAGGCGGCGTCGCGCAAATAGCCGGCGATGGGCTGGTCGCCCTTGCCGTCGAGCGCAGGCTGGATCAGGTCCTTGATGTGCGCGATACCCGCGACGTTGTCGGGATCCTCGTGATAGACGGGGATGCGGCTGAAGCCGGTCTGGCGCATGGTGGACAGCACGTCGGCGACCGTCTCGTCGTCCTCGCACATGGTGGTGTCCACGCGCGGCACCATGACCTCGCGAGCCACGGTGTCGCCCAGGTCGAAGATCTCGTGGATCATGCGCTTTTCCTCGTCGAGCAGGTCGTCCTGCTCCGAGACCATGTACTTGATCTCTTCCTCCGAGACGTTCTGGCGGTCGTCGGCGCTCTTGATGCGCAGGATGCGGGCCAGACCATCGGAGCAGGCGCCGGTCAGCCACACGAGCGGGCGGGCGATTTTTTGGAACACGGAGAGCGGTCCCACGACCTGCTTGGATACGCCCTCGGCGTTAGCGAGGCCGATGCGCTTGGGCACGAGCTCGCCGATCACGATGGACACAAAGGCGACGGCGACGGTGATGATGACCGGCGCCAGGCCGCGTGCGATGGCGGAAAGTGGCGCGATGCCAAAGCCCATGAGCCACGTGGCAAGCGGGTCGGACAGGCTCGTCGACGCGACGGCGGACGAGGCGAAGCCCACGAGCGTGATGGCGACCTGGATGGTGGCCAACAGCTGGTCGGAGTCGGCGGCGAGCTGGACGGCGCGCTCGGCGCGCTTATCGCCCTCCTCGGCATCGTGCTCCAGCACGGCGCGCTTAGCCGTGGTAAGGGCCATCTCGGACATGGAGAAGTAGCCGTTGATAAGCGTAAGGACGAGCGTGGTAATAAGGGAGATGGTTATGTCCATCGGGAGTTTCTCGAACCTCCAAGATTCGGGACGTTAAGGTAAAACGTTGATGGCGGATACGGCAATTGCGCCGGTCGCCCGCGCGAGCGGGGCCGTGGGCGCGGTCGCTAGATTACGAAGAGGATCACCGCCATGAACTGGAAGATGCTGCCGGCGAGCACCCACAAGTGGAAAACACTGTGCAGATAACGCACGTTTTTGGCGATATAGAACGGCACGCCCACGGTGTAGCACACGCCGCCGACGGCGAGCAGGGCAAGCGCGACAGGGTTCAGCAGCGCCACAAGTTCGGGCAGCTTAAAGACGACGAGCCAGCCCATCAGCAGGTAGACCAGGCCGCTTACCCAGTGCGGTTGACGCTCGCGCATAAAGCACTCGAGGGCGATGCCGATAATGGCGATGGCCCATACGGCAAAGAACAGCGCAGGACCGCCGTCGTTTGCAAGCGTGATGAGGCAAAACGGGGTATAGCTGCCGGCTATGAGCAGGTAGATGCAGCTGTGATCGATGATGCGAAACACGCGCTTGGCGCGAGCGGGCTGAATCGCGTGGTAGAGCGTGGAGGCCAGATATTCGAGAATAATGCTGACGCCATAGACAATTGCCGCGGCCATGTGGGCCGGGCCTCCGCCGCGCAGGGCAGCGAATACGATCAGGAGCACCAAGCCCGCGATACCCAGCAGGCAGCCGACACCATGGGTGACGGAGTTCATGATCTCCTCGCCCACCGTGTAGTGTGGAACGGCCGCGGTCTTGGGTCGCGGCTTAGAACTGTCGCTCGAATCGGACATGCCGGTTACATCCTCCAACGTAAAGAGTTCTCAACACTATATCAAAGCGTCTGGGTACGTGCGAAATTTGCACCATACGTGACCCTTTGTTTACCCATTCTTTGCCTGTTGACGCATCAACGGCGAACGTCCATAATGCGCTTGCATTAAATGTTGATGTATTAACATCTTTAAGGAGAACAGTAAATGCCTCAAAGCGCACACCCTCATCGAAAGCTCAAGATAGCCGGCATTGTTACGTTGGTAGTCGTTGTCGCGCTGCTGGGGTTTGCCGGCAACTTTTTGTTTGACTTTGCCCTGAACCCCCAAGCGCCGTACACCATGAAGATGATGCAGGATAGCAAGAACGACAAAGAAGGTGAGCAGCCGGATGCCGAGGACACCGAGGCGCGGGCGTGGTTTAAAGAGAATCGCGAGAGCAGCAGCCTCACCGCAGATGACGGAACCGAGCTTGCCGCTTGGTATTTTGCTGCGTCGGAGAGCACGCACGACTACGCCGTCTGCCTGCATGGATATACCAACGAGCCCATCGGTATGGCCCGATACGTCAAGCGATTCCACGACCGCGGCATGAACGTACTCGCACCCGCCGCCCGTGCCCACGAGCGCTCCGGCGGCGACTATATCGGCATGGGCTGGCCCGAGCGCCTCGACATCGTCGCATGGATCGAGCGAATCGTTCAGGCTGACCCCGAGGCGCGCATCCTGGTCTTTGGCGAGTCGATGGGCGCGGCAACCGCCATGGACGTCGCGGGGGAATCTCTGCCCGCAAACGTGAAATGCATTATCGAGGACTGCGGTTATACGAGTGTTTGGGACGAGTTTTCTCTGCAGCTCAAGAACGTGTTCGGCCTGCCCAGCTTTCCCTTGCTCGATGTAGCAAACTTGGTGTGCAACGTGCGCGCAGGCTACGACTTCCATAAGGCGAGCAGTGTGGAGCAACTCAAACACGCGACGGTTCCCATGCTGTTTATCCACGGCGACCAGGACACCTTTGTGCCGTACGACATGCTCGACCAAAACTACGAGGCGTGCGCCAGCAAGGTCAAGCAAAAGCTCACCATCCATGGCGCCACCCACGCCAAGAGTGCGCAAGTTGACCCCGAGCTCTACTGGAATACGGTCAACAACTTCCTCGACGAGTATTTTTAGGCAAAAAGCAACGTCTGGGGCTTTATCTGACCCCCTATTTTCGGAAGTATGCGGCAAAATCTGGGACTGCCGACCAGACCGCAGTTTTACCAACAATTTATCAGGTGTTTTGTTGCCAAAAAATGTCGTGTGCTCGGCGATCTCGAAATTTGCCGCATACTTCCGAAAAGCCGCCCGTGGACACTGTGCTCACGGGCGGCTTTTGCTAACGTTGCGCCACAAAAGCGCTTGATATGTCCAATAGACAGGTGCTACTTGACCTCGATGAGCTCGTACTCGCTCGTGCCCAGGCCGATCTTCTCGGCATGCGCGATGCACGCGCGCCAGTCGGTATCGGGATGCGTGATGCAGAAGGGGTCGTGCGCCTGCTCGCCCTCCAGATGCTCGTGGTTGTGCTCCATCTTGGCCGCGCTATCGGTGAGCTCGGTGTTGGGCAGCGGCTCGGACGCCATGACGGCATCGGCACAGGCCTGGTCGATGGCGACCGGGTCGAAGCTCGCGAACATGCCGATATCGTTGACGATAGGCGTGTCGTTTTCGGGATGGCAATCGCAGTTGGGGCTGATGTCCATGGCAAGCGAGATGTGGAAGCTCGGGCGGCCGTCGACGACAGCCTTCGTGTACTCGGCGATCTTGTAGTTGAGCACATCGGCCGCAGCGTCATAGCCGGGCTTGATGCAGTCCTGGTTGCACGCCGCAATGCAGCGCCCACACCCCACGCAGCGATTGTGGTCGATGGCGGCCACGTGTACCGTGCGAGTACTACCGTTGGCAAGCTCGCGCTCGCGGGTGTCGTCAAACGAGACGGCGTTGTGCGCGCAGATCTTTTCGCAGGCGTGGCAGCCCACGCAGTTGGTGGTATCGACATTCGGCTTGCCGGCGGCGTGCTGCTCCATCTTGCCAGCACGGCTACCGCCTCCCATGCCCAGGTTCTTCATGGCTCCGCCAAATCCGGCCTGCTCATGACCCTTAAAGTGGGTGAGACTGATCACAATGTCGGCGTCCATGAGCGCCTGGCCGATCTTGGCCTCGTGCACGTACTCGCCGCCCTCGACCGGGACGAGCGCCTCATCGGTACCCTTAAGACCGTCGGCGATGATGATCTGGCAACCCGTGGCATACGGGGTAAAGCCGTTCTGATAGGCGGTATCGATGTGCTCGAGCGCGTTTTTGCGGCTACCGACGTAGAGCGTGTTGCAGTCGGTGAGGAAGGGCTTGCCGCCCAGCTCCTTCACGACATCCGCGACGGCACGGGCGTAGTTGGGGCGCAAAAAGCTCAGGTTGCCCAACTCGCCAAAGTGAATCTTGATGGCGACGAACTTGTTCTCAAAGTCGATCTGCTCAATACCGGCGCGACGGATGAGGCGCTTGAGCTTGTCGAGCTGGCTCTCGCGAGCATGCGTGCGCAGGTTGGTGAAGTACACCTTGGCGGGTGCGGCGGGCGCGATTGCGGTCATAGATCTATCCCCTCGGTCTATATGGCGTTACAGACATTTGGGATGGTACCCATTGAAGTAGGGTCGAAGTCAAGCGCGAAACCTAGTCGTTGGGGACAGTCTTAAATGACCAGTCGCCAGGGGCACTCTTTCGCCACCCGGCACTTGGGGACGTTCCTTTCCTGCCGGCAGTTGGGGACGCCCCGTTCCTGCCGGCAGTTGGGGACAGTCCTTGCCAGCCCGGCCGGCGAACCGGCGAATCGGCAAAGACTGTCCCCGATGACTAGTCATTTAAGACTGTCCCCAATGACCACTCTTGGTAGGAAAGGCGTCGCGGGGGATTTCGTCCCAAAATGTGTGTGATGCGTGGTCGGCCTAGGAGGGCTTGCGCGCAACCAGGTGGGCGCGGAAGCCTTTCTGCGCCTCGAGCTTGAGCAGGAGGAATCCAGCCCTCTCGGCGAGCGCGCGAAGCTCGGACACCTTGCAGATTCGGACATCGCCGTGACCTGCGAGGCGCGCCAACGGCAGCTCAAAGGTGTTCATGAGCCATACCACGAAGTCGCTCGACGTGTAGTCGCGGAGAATCAGGCGCCCGCCGGGGCGCAGGACTCGGGCCGCCTCGGCGAAGAACCTCTCGGGGTGCGGATAGTGATGGAAACTGTTGGAGCAGAGCACGGCGTCGAAGCTTTGCGGCTCGAAGGGCAGGGCTTCGGCGTCCCCGACGACGAAGCGGACGTTCCCGAGCTGCTTGGCGCATGCCGCCTCGATCATTTTGGGCGTGAGGTCGAGCCCCGTCAGGTGCTTGCCCGGGTATTCCCCGTGCAGCAGCTCCAGGACTGCTCCGGTTCCGCAGCCCACGTCGAGCACATCCTCGAACGGCTCGAGCGCGAGCTCCTCAAGCATCTGCGGATAGTCGTCCTTGCACATCTCGTAGATCCCGGCATGGCCGGACTCGTAGATCTTCGCCGCCTCGGTGAACTCTTTGACGGAAAGCTGCTTGAGCTCTTCTGCCGATCTGGCCATGAGCCCTCCTATTCCTGGACCTTGAGCGCCTCGGCCAGGCTGACGCGCTTGATGGAGCGCGTGTGCAGCAGCGCCACGACCAGGTAGGTCGCAAAGCCGATGCCGACGCATGCGGCCATGGACCAAGCGGGCACGTAGATCTCGATATTGCCGTTGTAGGCGAGCAGCATCGAGCGGAAGATGGCCGTGAGCGAGCCAATAATGACCGGCAGGCTCAGCACGAGCGACGCCGCCACGCACAGCGTGATCGAGCGGATGTACAGATGCGAGATCTCGCTATCGCGATAGCCAAAGACCTTCATGTAGCTGATCGAACGGGCGCTGTGGTCGATCACAGCCTTGGTCAGCAGGTACATAAACAGTAGGAAGATGAACACCGCAAGCCCAACCATCATGCCGATCATTTTGCTCATCATGCCGATGAACTGGTCGCCCACGGCGCGCATGTCGTCGGGCGTGGTGTCGCCGGCAAAGTAACGAGCATCGAGGTCGAGCTTCTCGTCGCTCACATAGCCGTTAAAGTAGG
The DNA here is from genome assembly GCA_900543605.1 of uncultured Collinsella sp. Taxonomy (GTDB): domain Bacteria; phylum Actinomycetota; class Coriobacteriia; order Coriobacteriales; family Coriobacteriaceae; genus Collinsella. The sequence goes on along the minus strand of UQSK01000001.1, from coordinate 47,381 downwards.
CGGCGTCGTTGTCGAACAGCTCGTTAAAGTCGCCGATGCTCATGTAGATATTCATGTCCGATTTGGAGCCCCAGGTGGCGTCCTTGCCCGTGTACTCCAGTGAATAGTCCTTGCCCTCGTACTTGTCGTGGAGCGTGACCTTCTGTCCCTCGCTCCAGCCAAACTTGTCGAGCAAGCCACCGCCAAAGACAACGCGCCCATCGCCGACGTTGAGATCTTTCCAATAGCGCGAGTTGGGCGAGATGCCGTAGACGGAAATCGTCTCCTGCCCATTTCCGTCGCCGCGATCGTATTGCAGCTGGTAGACAGCGTATTTCTCGGCCTGTGCGATTGCGCCCACGCCGTTGTCGGTCGTATTGACCGGGTGGATATCGTCGTTGTCAGTGTCGATCTTAGAGGCCTTGTCGATCAGGTCGATGGCCTCATCGCGGTCGCAGCCGAGGGCATCGGCAAGGTCATCGAGGCGCGCGTAGAGCGCATCCTTCTTGTCCTGGACCTTGGCAAGCGCGTCCTGCGCCGCGGCCAGGCTCTCGGCAGACGGAGATGCGGTCGCGGCATCGGCTGCCGTCTGCGCCGCATCGGCCGCGTCGTCAAGCTCGTCATCGGCATCCTGGGCGGCAGAAAGCAGCGCGCCGTCAACCGACTGCAAGCGCTCGAGTGCCGACCACTGCTCGCGCTCCTCGGCGGTACCCTCGAGCTCCAGCGGCGCCTTGAGCGTGTACTGGTGCTCGGCGACCAGACTCGTCTCGAGATTGTCCGCATAGTGCGTCATCGTGGGCAGAATCGCCAGGCCAAAGAGCAGCAGCAGCGACGCAAACGCAATGCCCACGAAGAGCGTGGCGAAGTTGCCCAGATTGCGCAGGAAGATACGCAGGCGGAAGCGGGAAACAAAGCCCATGCGCTCCGGCAGTTGCACGCCACGCTTGGTGCCAGACTTGCCGCTCGCCTCGTGACGAAGGAATTGCAACGGCGTCTTGCCCATTTTGCGAAGCAGGCCCACCAGCGTGATGAGGATGAGCGCGACGGCGGGAACCACGGCGCACTTCACAAAGATCTCCCAGCTCCAGTACACCTGGAAGGGCGGCAGGCTGTACGAACCGTAATAGAGGCCGCGCATGGGCTCGGTAAAGAACGCTATGCCGAGCGCAGTGCCCAAAAGCGCCGCGACCACGCCCACGATAGCGGGAAGCGCAAGGTAGTGCAGCACGATCTCGCGTCGACGATAGCCGCTGGCGAGCAGCGTGCCGATGATGGCGCTCTCCTCCTCGATGGTGGCATCGGTAAGAACCACAAAGACAAACGCCATGATTACGATGATGATGTCGAGCAGCGTCATCCACATCATGGAGTCGCCGTCTACGTCGTCGCGCGCGTAGCCAATGCCCTGGTTGGAATCGGCGTCGATGAGGTCATCCACGCGCGCATCGGCGTCGGTGAGCGCCTCTACCATATCCTGCTCGGCATCGGTGCGGTCCGCGGTGGAGAGATCGCGATCGGCAAAGGTGAAGGAGTATGTGTAGGCGGGTGCGCCGCCGGCGTCCTCGAGCGCGGCAAAGCCGGCGTCGGTGACCTCGGCCACGCCGTACGTGATGGTGTTCACCGTAAAGTCCGAATTGTTGAGGAACAGCGCCTGGCTATCGGGCTGGGTCATGATGCCGCAGATGGTGTAGGTGCGACCCTCGAGCTCGACTTTATCGCCCACGGCGAGGTCGTTGTTGGTGGCGAAGACACGGTCGATTGCCACCTCACCGTCCGTCTTGGGCTCCTTGCCCTCACAGTAGGACGCGATATCGACCTTGGTGCGGTGCGCATAGGTGCGCAGCGTGCGCTTGGTGCCGTCGTCGCCGGACGCCTTTTTGATGATGGCGTCGATGGAGAAATTCTTGTAGAGCGTGACGCCGCCGACGTCACTGGCGGCATCCTCGGCAGCCTTGAGTTGATCGTCGGTAGCCTCGAAGGAGGTGGTCACGCGGCCGTCCTCAATCGTGTACGCATCGCGCATGTCGTCGATAAGGCAACCGATGGAATGCGCCGCGAGCAAAAAGCCCGATGTAAGGGCAATGCTTCCGCACATAAGCAAAAAGATGCCCAGGTACTTGCCGATATTGCGGCGCAGCTCGCGCGGGAGTCGTTTTGCAAGAGGTGACATGGCGCTGCCTACCAATCGAGCTCGGCGGCCGCAACGGGCGACTCGTTGAGTTCGTCCTCGACGATACGTCCGTCGCGCAGGCGCAGCACGCGATTGGCCATGCGGGCGATGGCGGCATTGTGGGTGACGATGATGATGGTGCAGCCGTACTCGCGATTGACGTCCTCCATGAGCTGCAGGATTTCCTTGGATGTCTTGTAATCGAGCGCACCCGTGGGCTCGTCGCACAGCAGCAGGCCCGGGTTTTTGACGAGCGCGCGGCCGATGGCGCAACGCTGCTGCTGGCCGCCCGAGACCTGGCGCGGGAACTTGTTGCGGTGCTCGTAGAGGCCCAGCGAGCGTAGCAGGTCGTCGACATTGAGCGGGTTTTTGGACAGGTGCGCCGTGACCTCGATGTTCTCCTTGATGGTCAGATCGGGCACCAGGTTGTAGAACTGAAAGACAAAGCCCAGCTCGCGGCGGCGATACTCACCCAGGTCGGTAGGCTTGAGCACCGTGAGGTCGCAGCCGTCCACCAGAATAGAGCCGGCGTCGGCATCCTCCAGGCCACCGATCAGGTTAAGGAAGGTCGACTTGCCCGAACCCGAGGGGCCCAACATGACGCAGATCTCGCCGCGGTTGATGGACGTGTCGATGCCGTCGAGCACCGTCAGGCGTGCATCTCCATCGCCGTAATGCTTTTTGAGATCCTTAACCTGGACGTAGGCTTCCTGCGTTGCCATAGTATCCCCCATTGTTAGCCTGTCGCTACTTTAATAAGGTAATAGTAAACCTTGGCGAACTATTTTGGAGCGAGGCCTGGGATTTATTTCAGACTAGTCATTGGGGACGTTCTTAAATGACTAGGTGGCTAGGCGCGGGATTTGGCGCGTGCGAGGGCGAGGCCTACGGCGGCGATGGCCATGGCAAAGAGCGCCGTGACGCCTAGGTCGCAGGCGATGTCGCCCAGCACGGCGGACGTCAGGTCCGAGGCAAGCGCCTTGCTGATCGCGTCGTTCACCCAAAACGTCGGCACAAAATGCGCCGCGGTCTGCACGGCCGAGCCCATGAGCGACAGCGGCATCCAGGCACCGCCCAAAAACGTCATGAGCATGCCAAGCAGGTTGCCCACGCCGTTGAGCAGCTCTTCGCGCGCGCCCAGGCTCGACAGCGCAAAGCCAACGGCAAGCGGCGTGCACGCCAGGGCAAACGTTGCTGCCAGCGCCAGGCACACGCGCCCCACGCCGACCTCGGCGACCGCGCCGGCAAAGCCCACGACGCCCATCATGCTCGACACAAACCAAATGCAGACGGTAAGCACGGCGGCAGCCGCGAACACGGCAAGCGAACGCTGGCGCTCGGAGACCGGGCCGGCATCCATGCGGCGCATGCGCTCGGGCTCGTTCATGCCCGAGAACACCAGCCCCACCGACACGATGACCGACGAGATAATCGCGTACGCACCAAAGTTGAAATACGACTCGAGCGTGGCGGCGGCAGTCGAGTCGACCTTTACCTGCTCGATCTCGACCTTGGCGCGCTTCGCGGCGGCATGCTCGGCCGCCTTGGCAACATCGCCGTTGGGGGCAGCGGGCTCAAGCGCGGCCGCAGCACCCGCGAGCGAGATCCAGCGCGAGGCCTCGGCAGACGAAAGCGCAGCCGCCATGGTGCCGGAGCCGTACGTCACGTCGAGTTTGGGCAGGGCCTTCCCCGCACGGGCGGCCGCAACGAGGTCACCCTCAAATCCCTCCGGGATAAAGAACACACAGTCGGCGCTACCCTTGGCGCTATTGCTCTTGGAGAGCGCGTCCGCAAGGTCGTACGTATCGTCGCCGATGCCCGTGACCAGCTCAAAACGCGAACCCAGATGCTTGGTAAGCGCACGCGAAAGGTCGCTGTCGTCGCGGTCGACCACGATCACGTTGGTGTCGTAGGGCTTGTACTCGGTAAGCTGCGACGAGTTCCAGCTCACCGAGGCCGCGATGAATACGCCCATGAGCGAGATGAACACCGTATAGATAAGCAGGTAGAATGGGTGCGCCAGTGCCATGCGAAGCGCGGTCTTAAAGGTGCTCATAGCGGCTCCTTCCAAAGATCAGCGTGGCGGCGGCAACGAACACCAGGGCCATCAGGACGAGCGCGCCGGCGCGAACGGCAAAGGGGCCCAGGTCCTCAAAGAAATACAGGCGATTGAACATGTCGCAGATAAGCTTGACGGGGTTGAACCAGCACTCGGCCGGGCAGGCGCGGGCGACGTCGTCGGCAAGCGCCATCGCCGGCTCGCCGTAGAGGCCGGCAAACAGGGCGCATGTGGTGGCGAAGCCCGTGAGGATGCCCGACTTGGACGCCTTGCCGCCCTTAACGGGAAGCGTGCCCACAAAGAGCCCCAAGCCCGTGGCGGCAAGCGCGGAAGCGGCACCGCCCACCAGACACAGTCCCTCGCGCCCGCCAAAGTCGACGCCCACGACCAGGCGCACGTAGCCAATCGCAACCGCCATTGAGGCAAAGGAGACCAGCCACGAGCCCACAAAGATACCGGCTAGCGACGCCGTCTTGGAAAGACCGCCCACGCAGCGGCGCGCGCCAAGGCCCGACAGATTGGGCTGCAGGTCAACGACGCTCAAGGCGGCAAACTCGGCAGACATCATCGCGACCAGGCCAAAGAGCGCGTAATAGTAGATGACCGTGCCGTCGGGCGTGGTGCGTGTCAGGCTCACGCGGCGGGTTCCGCCCTCGAGCGACAGGGCGCGCGCAACCGCCTCCGGGTCGGCGAGCGCCGCCGGGTTGTCCTGGGCAATCTGGCGCATGAGCTCGGCATTTTGTGTATACGAGCTCGCTACCGTCTCCAGAATGCTGCGGTCGGTGAGCACCGTACTCGCACGTGAGCTGTCGTAACTCGATAGCAGTGTGAGTTTGGGCGTGCCCGCGGCATCGACCGTGTAGATGCCCGCGACTTCGCCGGCCTTGAGCGCACGGTTCGCATCGGCTGCGTCGTCGCACTCGTGGATCTCGAGCAGCTGGTCGTCGCCCTCCTTGGCAAGCGACGTCGCCACATCCTTAAAGGTCGAGGCGTCCCAAGCCTCATCCGCCACGACGGCCACCGGCACCGGGTCGACCGTGCCGTCGGAACTGAGGTTCGCAAACATAAACATGAACATCGTGGAAAGCGCGACGGGAAAGACCGCGCCCCAAACCCACGTGCTCGGCCGGCGCAGCAGTGTCTTGACCGTGGTGATGATGGTGTTGAACATGGCTGCCCCCTAGTCGCGCAGCTCACGGCCGGTGATCTCGAGGAACACGTCGTTGAGGGTCGGCGGCTCGCTCCACACGCGGCCGAGCGCAACGTCGGCAGCGCGCAGCGTGTCGAGGATATCGACCAAGTTGTGCGGGCTCGCCTCGCAGGTGCAGACGAGCTCGCCGCCGGACAGCTCGACGCTGAGCACGTGCTCGAGGGCGCGCAGGCGCTCGACTGTGGCGGCCTCGACGGCGCCGACCTCGACAGTCACGCGCTCGCCCATCTGAATCATGCGCTTGAGCTCGTCGTTGGTGCCCTGCGCCAGCACGCGGCCGCCGTCCATGATCATGATGCGGCTGCAGATCTGCTCGACTTCCTCCATGTAATGGCTGGTATACACCACCGTGGCGCCCTCGTCGCGCAGGCGGCAGATGCCCTCCAGGATGGCGTTGCGGCTCTGCGGGTCGACCGCCACCGTGGGCTCGTCAAAGAAGATGAGCTCGGGCTTGTGCGCAGTGCCGCAGGCGATGTTGAGGCGACGCGCCAGGCCGCCCGAGAGCTTGCCGGGGCGGAACTTGGTAAAGTCGCCCAGCCCGACAAAGTCGATCGCCTCGTCCACCAGCGCGCGGCGGCGCTTGCGGTCGCTAACGTAAAGGCTGCAGAAATAGTCGATGTTCTCGCGCACCGTGAGCTCGTCGAACACCGCAACTTGCTGCGGGACCACGCCAATGCGGCGCTTGAGGTCGTAGCGGGTGGGCGTCATGGGCTCGCCGAACAGCTCGATGGTGCCTTTGTCGTAGGCAAGCAGCTGCAGAATACAGTTGATGGACGTGGTTTTGCCCGAGCCGTTGGGGCCGAGCAGGCCAAAGATCTCGCCAGGGGCGATGCTCAGGTTAAAGTGGTCGAGCGCGATAAGATCGTCGTAGCGCTTGACGAGGTTTTCGACGTGGACGATGTCTGTCATGAGGCGGCCCTTCCGTTGATTGCGGCCCGGTACGATTGCATCATCGCAGGAGCCGCCGGCGCGCACCAGTGAGCTTTGTCACGAGTGCGAGGGGGCGGAGGCGAAACCCCCGCTCGCGCGAGCAATTGACTCTGCTTTGCCGCGCGGGAGGAATGTCACGGTTGCCCCGGGCGGCGCCTCCCCCGCGCGCAGCATCGCGTACAATACCCGTATGAACAGGCTTTTCGACAAATCGATCGTGCTGGCGTGCTGCATTGCGGCCGCAATGGGCCTTGCCGTGGACGCTCGCCTGGTCGCGGCGTTTTGCCTTGGCGTTATTGCCACCTCGCTGGCCGAGGTGGCACAGGGAGAACGCACGCGCCGCACAAGCGAGGCCGCGAGTTACTCCTACATCATCGCGGCCGTCTTCGTGCCGCCGTTTGTGCCGTTTGCGCCTCTCGCCCTCTATGACATCGCACGACGCGTGCGCCGCGAGCGCGCCTGGGTCGCGCTGGGCATTGGCTCCGCTTTTGCCTTTGCGCTTGTCGCGAACCTTCGCACCGACGCGCTCACCGCCCGAACGCTCCTGCTGACCGCCATCCTTTCGGTTGCTGCCACCTTGCTATCGCTACGTACCGCTCAGTTGGAGCGCGAGCAGCAGCGCATGCGCCGTATCCGCGATGAGCTGCAAGAACGAGCCCTCGTGCTCGAAGCGCGCAACCGCGATCTTGCCGACCGCCAGGACTACGAAGTCGAGCTCGCGACGCTCGCCGAACGCGCCCGCATCGCGCGCGAGATCCACGATAACGTCGGGCACCAGCTCACGCGCGCCTCACTGCAGACCGAGGCCCTGCGCGTGGTCCACGCCGACGAGCCCGGCGTCGCCGCCGATTTCGCCGACGTCAAACGCACGGTTGACGAGGCGCTCCAGCTTGTGCGCGCCAGCGTCCACGCGCTCAACGACAACGCAGTTGACCTTTCCGTGCAGCTCGAACGCATTGTCGAGGGCGCGCGCTCGGACGGCGGCCCGCAGATTGAGCTTGAAGTTATGACCGAACATGCGCCCGCAAACGTCGCCAACTGCTTTGCAGCGGTCCTGCGCGAGGCACTCTCCAACACCATACGCCACGCTTGCGCCCAGACCGTCACCGTACGGTGCATGGAGCATCCGTCGTTTTACCAGCTCATCGTTACCGACGATGGCGCGGGCGGGGCCCAAGCAAGCGGTTGCGGCGCCGCGGAGGGCATGGGACTCGCCTCCATGCGCGAGCGCATCGAGGCGCTTGGCGGCACCTTCACCGCCGGCCCGCGCGCCGGCTCCTCCGGCTGGCGCGTGTTTGCCACCGTTCCCAAACAGCAAGGAGATGAGGGCCGATGAGGCTCATTGTTGTCGACGACGACCGCTTGGTGGTCGATTCGCTCAAGATTATCCTGGGCGCCCAGCCGCAGATTGAGGTGGTGGGCACCGGTGCCAACGGCGACGACGCGGTCGCGCTCTACGCCGAGCACGCACCCGATATCGCGCTGCTCGACATTCAGATGCCGGAGCGCGACGGCCTCTCGGCGGCACGTGAGATCCTTGAGCGCGACCCTGAGGCACGCGTGGTGTTTCTGACGACATTCTCGGATGACGAGTACATTGTGTCGGCGCTCAAGCTGGGCGCCCGCGGCTACCTGATTAAAACCGATGTCGCCGCCATTCCACCGGCGTTGGCGCAGGCCATGGACGGCAAACGCGTGCTCGAGGGTAAGGCGATCGAGGACATCGATTTTGACGGAACGGGCGTCGAGGCGGGCGCGCCCCACCGGCCCACGGCCTTTGCCGGCCTGACCGACCGCGAGTTCGAAGTCGCCGAGCTCATCGCCCGCGGTCTCGACAACAAGGAGATTGCCGCCACCGCCTATATGGGCGAAGGCACCGTACGCAACCACATCAGCTCAATCCTTGCCAAAATGGGCCTGCGCAACCGCACGCAGATCGCCATCGCCTACCTGCGAGGGTAATTTCCCAACGGCCAACCGCTCCCGCATAGCAAAATGGCAGCCACCGATTTAATGCCATTTCAAAACTATGCCGGTTTACTACGATGAATCGTCCACCTTCGATCACGGCAAATTGCGCGCTTGCAAAACCGCAGGTAGAACGCTTGCAATATTTAGAAAAATGCAGTCATGGTCGGGAATATCGAATTCGTCGTAGTAAACCGACATAGTTTTGTTCGGGCGGCCCTGCACGAGTGCCTGCGCAAGCCTCGCGGGACCAAAATGATCCGTTTTCTTCCGCCCGCGGAGATCGGCTGACGGCGCCCGCCACGAAATCGGCCCATCTACTACGTTTGAATCGATACCCCCGACCATAACCGCTTTTCATGAAAAACCGCAGGCGTTTTACCTGCGGTTTTTATTTCGCATTATTTGCCATGGTTGAGGGTAGCGGCTTAAACGTAGTAGATGGGCCCATTTCGTGGCAGACGGGTCACGTGGCAGCCCTCGCAAGGCCAAAATGACCCGATTCCCTCTGTCCACGGGAGATCAAGGGCTGTTACGGATATGGTGTCATTTCAAAACTATGCCGGATTACGGGGCTAAAGTCGGAACCCTCATCCATACCTTCATTTTTTGAAAAACGGCAGGCTATCTACCTGCGGTTTTGTTTTTGCGGTTTTCAGCATGGTCGGAGGTTCGCTATCCAGCCCCGTAATCCGGCATAGTTTTGCTAGCGGCAGCCTAACCGCGCGTTCACGCGCGGGGCCGGCGGGGCATTTTTGCCCCACCGGCCCCTATTCCAGCCCCATTCCAGAGCTACTCCGGCTTGGTTTCTACCGTGGGGGTCTTGTCCGCCGCAACTGGAGTGCGAGCGGTGTCCATAGTCAGGCAGTGTTTGGGGCAGCTTTCGACGCACTCGCCGCACACCACGCAGGCATACGGATCGATCGACCACATTCCACCCTTGCGATCGACCGCGAGTGCGCCCGCCGGGCAACGCCGCGCGCACATGCCGCAGCAGATGCACACGTCCATGTCATTGACGATATGCCCGCGCAAGCGCTCGGGCGCCGTCAGCTTCTCCTGCGGATAGCACACCGTTACCGGCTGCTTGACCATAGAGCCCAAGGCCGTCTTGGCAAATGTCAGCAAACTCATGCCGCGCCTACCTTTCCGTGCAGCTAATGCAGGGGTCGATGGTCAGGATAATCATGGGCACGTTGGCAAGGAGCACGCCCTGCAGTGCATGCGTCAGACCCGCCAGGTTCTGCGACGTCGGCGTGCGCACGCGGAAACGGTCCAGGTTCTTGGTGCCGTTACCGCGCACATAGTAATACGCCTCGCCGCGCGGCTGCTCAATCACAACCTCGCCGCGCGCGCCGTCGGCCGGCGTAAGCTTGGTACGCCCGCCGATGCCGTCGTGCGGAATCTTGCCCACAAGCTCCTTAATGATGTCCATGGCCTGCATGACCTCGGCACAACGCACCTGACAGCGGGCATAGCAGTCGCCGTCGGTGGCAATGATGGGCTCAAATGCAGCCAGGTCCGCATAGGCACCGTCACCGAACATGCGCACGTCGTAATCCACGCCCGAGGCGCGGCCGAACGGGCCGACCATCGAAAGCTCCAGCGCGTCTTTCTTGCTGATCACGCCCACGCCGTGCAGGCGCTCGCCGCAGCTATTGTCGTCCAAAAACGTATGCACCAGGGCCTCGTAGTCGGGACGCATGGCGTCGAGCGTCTGGACAATACCCGCCAGCTCGGAGTCCTCAATGTCGTGCTTAAGGCCGCCGATCTCGTTAATCGACAGAATCACGCGGCCACCGCACGTGCTCTCAAAGATCTTGAGAATCTGCTCGCGCAGGGTCCACGAACGATAGAACAGCGCCTCAAAGCCAAAGGCATCGGCGAGCAGGCCCAGCCACAGCAGGTGCGAGTGGATGCGCGAGAGCTCGTGCAAAATGGTGCGGATATACTGCACGCGGCCGGGCACCTCGATGTCGAGCATACGCTCGCAGGCGCTGGCATAGCCACAGCTATGGCCCACGGCGCAGATGCCGCAGATGCGCTCGGCGATGTAGCCAAACTGGTGCATATCACGCTTTTCGGTGAGCTTCTCGAGTCCGCGGTGCACAAAGCCGATCTGCGGAATTGCCTCGATGACGCGGTCGTCCTCGATCACCAGGTCCAGATGAAGCGGCTCGGGCAGCACCGGGTGCTGCGGGCCAAACGGAATAACGGAGCGATGTGCCATGGACCTTACGCCTCCTTTTTCTGCTTGTCGCGGGCGGCCTTGGCGGCAAGCGCCGCGCGGACCTTGGCCGCTTTCTCGGAATCCATGGCGGCGAGCTTTGCCTCCATCTCGGCAGCCTTGAGCGCGGCCTTCGCAGCAGCTTCATCGTGCTGAGCATCGGAGCCGGCAGCCGCATCGGGCTGAGCGGCAGCGCCCGCAGCATCGCCGGCAGCAGCAGCGGCAGCGGCCTTTTCGGCCGCGGCCTTGCGCGCCTTGGCCTCGGCAGCCGCGCGGACCTTCATGGCCTTCTCGCGCGCAGCCTTCACCTCGGGTGTGATCACACTCATGGGCTCGGCAGTCGAAACCTGGTAGAAAAAGCCCTTAAAGTCGATCTGCATGTCGGTGACGGCAAGACCAAATAGGTCGTGCGCTTCGTTTTCAAACGGGAATACCGCCGGATAGTACGAGCTGATGGACGGAATCTCCTGGTACTGGTCGATACCCTCGACTACCAGGTTCTCAATCGCATAGCTGCCGTCCTGCGCAATATGCTCCTGAGCAGCACGAACGTTGATAAACGTGTAGACCAAGCGATACGAGCCGTCGTCGACGTTGCGCTCGGCGTGCATTTGCACAAAGCGCGCGCCGGCACCCTTGAGCGCCTGCACATGCGGCAACAGCTCATCGATCCCGACGGTGGTATAGATAGCCTTTTGCATTACTCGGCCTCCTTTGCAGCGGCGGGCGTCCCAGCAGGTGCGTCGCCAGCGGCGGGTGCGGCGGGCGTCCCGGCAGGGGCGTCGCCGACCCCCGCAGCCACAAACCCGTCCTCGCCCAGCTCAACGCCACCATCCCAGGTAGCGGCACCGCCTACGGTGAGCGGATCGCCACCGGCGCGCATCACGGCCTCCTTCTGGTCCAGGATGCCGCACGCCTCCACGATGGCATCGATCACGGTCTCGGGGCGAATGGCGCACCCGGGCGCGTACACGTCTACGGGAATCGCGCGGTCCACGCCGCCGATCACGTTATACGCATCGCGGAACACGCCGCCCGAGCACGCGCAGATACCGCACGCCACCACGCACTTGGGCTCGAGCATCTGGTTGTAGATCTGGCGCACGACGGGCAGGTTCTGGGCATTGACCGACCCCGTCACCAAAAAGATATCCGCATGCTTGGGATTGCCGGTGTTGACCACGCCAAAGCGCTCCGCGTCGAACAGTGGCGTGAGCGAGGCCAGCACCTCGATATCGCATCCGTTGCAGCTCGAGCCGTCGTAATGAATAACCCACGGCGAGCGCGACATTTTATGATCCATGGATGCCGCCTCCTAAATAAACACGTCGACGAGGATGGGCATAAGGTTGAGCAGGCCAAACACCAGCGCCACGCCCCATCCGAGCTTAAAGCAGCTGCGCCAGGTGCTGCGTGCGAAGGTGTTGTCGATCAGCACCTCGACAAAATACGTCGCGGCCATCACGACCAGGGCTACGACCCAGCTCACCGGGTTGTCCCAAACAAAGAACATGCCCACCCACATCAAAAACAGCACGGTCTCGCACCAGTGCATAAGGGTCATCTTTGCCAGCGTGCCGCCGCTCATCTCGGTGGCGACGCCCTGGACGATCTCCTGATGCGCGTGATGCGAGTACGAAAGGTCAAACGGCGACTTGCGCAGCTTGATGGTAAGCACCGCGAGCAGCGCGAAGAAAATGGGCGCGCTGTACACGATGATGGGGGCCGACTGTCCCGTCACGGCAATGGAATCGAAGCTATCGGTGGCAAGATACAGGCCCACGCTCATCAGCAGAACGGCGGGCTCGTAACTCATGACCTGCAGCAACTCGCGATCGGCGCCAACCTGGGCAAACGGGCTTTGCGTCGAGGCGGACGCCAGCACCACAAAGATCGCGGCGAGCGTCACCATAAAGGCGCACAGCAGCGTGTTGGAGCCCGACACAAAGATGCCGCCGCCCACCACGGTAAAGATGAGCGCGCACGCCATGTAGGTATCGTCCATGGTGTTTACGCTGGCAGGGGCCTTGCGCAGCAGCTTGGCAACGTCGTAGAAGGGCTGCAGCAAGCGCGGGCCCACGCGGCCCTGCATGCGAGCCGAAAGCTTACGGTCAACGCCGTCGATCAGGCCGCCCACAAGCGGCGCAATCAGGGCAAACGCCACGGTACCAATAAAGATGCCCACGACGCCCGAACCTTCAAAATACTTGCCGCGCAGCACCGAGGGCGCGCTCATGGCAAGTCTCTCGGGCCCAATCCACGCGCAACACAGCAGCGCAAACAAGATAATGCTGCAGCACACGACGCTACCCGCGGGGCTAATACGCTTCTCGCCAAGGGCGTCCTCCGAGTACCAATTGCGCTTTTCGGCCTTCACCTCGTGTCCCATCGAGCCGCGGAAATGGCGGTAATTGTCGGTTCCCACACCCGAAAGATATACGTTTACGTGTGGTTTGTTGCTCACGCGGAATGAAGTCAGCAGCACCACGGCGATAAACGCCACGATAACCACCATCAGATACATGGCGTCCTTGCCAATAACGTACGGCACGCGGCCAAACACCATGGCCAAGTAAGGCGACACCAGGCCGCTCGAGATAACCGGAAACGCCACGCAGCACAGAATCAGCAGCGCGGCGATGGTGTTGAGCGCCATCCATTCGGTCTTATGGACATTGACCTCAACGTTTTGAGCCGTGGGGTCGACGCCCGAAAGCTTGGCAAGCCACTTGCCCCAGAAGTAAAACGTCGCGGCCGAGCCAAAGGCCAGCACCATGATCATGAGCACGTTGCCGGTCTGGGCAAACGCCACCAGGGCGCCCCATTTGGACACGAGCATGCCAAACGGCGCCACGAACATGCCCATGATGCCCAGCATCATCAGACGCGTCAGATGCGGCATGCGGCTGAACATACCGTCCATGTCCTCGATATTGCGGCTGCCGATATGATGCTCGGCCGTGCCCACGCACAGGAACAGCAGCGACTTGGCCACCGTGTGGAACAGGATCAGGAAGATGGCGGCCCACACGGCCTCGGGCGCGCCGACACCCAAGCAGGCACTGATGAGGCCCAAGTTGGAAATGGTGGAGTACGCGAGCACGCGTTTGGCGTTGCTCTGCGAGATGGCCATGAGGGCGGCGAGCAAAAACGTGATGGCACCCACACTCGTGACCATAAAGCCAGTCACGGGATAGATGGCATAGAGCGGGCTCAGCTTGACCATCAGGAACACGCCGGCCTTGACCATGGTTGACGAGTGCAGCAGGGCGCTCGTGGGCGTGGGGGCAACCATAGCACCGAGCAGCCAGGTATGGAACGGCATCTGTGCGGCCTTGGTGAGCGCGGCGAGCGACAGCAGAACGACCGGCATCACCAGCAGCGCGGATTGCGCGGTTCCGGCGCCGGAAAGCTCAATCATGCCCGAGATGGTCAGCGGCATGCCGTTAAGGTGCAAGAACATAAGGCCCACCAAAAACGCGATGCCGCCCAGCATGTTGAGGATAATCTGGGTAAAGGCGTTCTTGATGGCCTCGGGCGTGCGCGTATAGCCAATCATAAGGAACGAGCACACGGTGGTGATTTCCCAGCCGCAGAACAGCCACTCAAGGTTGTCGCTCGTCACGATGACGAACATGGCCGAGAGGAACAGGAACATGAGCGCCAGGAACTGCGGGCGACGGTCGGGCGCGGTCTGCCCGCGCAGCGCGGCCTCGTGCTCGTCGTGCGCTTGGAAGTCCTTCATGTAGCCCAGGGCATACACACAGATGAGGCTGCCAACAATGCCGACGGCGAGGACCATGATCACGCTCATGTAGTCCAGGTAGAGCGGCGTCGCCGTGACGGCTTCGGCCGCGGGCAGCGTCATGGCTGCAAAGGCGAGCGAGCCCACCAGCTGGACCATGCCGAGCACCATGGTGAGCGCGTTCCTATATTTGTACGCGTTGTACAGGATGACGGCGCACAGGATGACATCGATGGCGGAGCTGATGATCGAGAGCACATGCGAGGTGCCGGAGGCAACCTCAAAGCTCTGCGGACCCGTGCCAAAAAACATGACGGCGACTACAACTGTCACCGCCATAATAATGCCGGAGCCTATGAGCCCCACCGCATCGCGGGCGCGGTCACCGCGCGCGAGCAGCATGCCCAGCGCCGGTACCAGCGGAAACAGGGTAAGGAAATACAGTAGCGTCATACCATCACTCCCCCATGCAAAAACGCTGCAATTGTTTAACGTTATAGCTCAATCGAGGAGTAGCGGCGGCGGGTTTTCGGTCAACTGGGGAGTTTTAGGCGTACGGAGTAAGGGCACGTCCGCTTTGGAGCAGAGAGGCGGCAAGAAAATGCGCCCCTGTGGGCGCACCATCCCGTTTGCTATTCCGCCTTTTTAACGCGCGGCTTGCGACCGCGCGGCTTATCGACCAGTGCGGACTCACCGCTCTCGCGGTACTGACGGCACCAAGCCTTGACCGAAGACTCGCTGGGAATCTTGTGCTTGATCATGGCCTCGCGAACCGTCAAGCCGTTTTCCAGACGGTCCTTAACCACAGCGAGCTTTACGTCGTACGAATAGGTGTGATGATGCGAACCGGCATTGAGGACGGCGTCGGCACCGCCCACGGCATACGCGCGGGCCCACTGACGAGCCGTGGCCTGGGGAATGCCAAGCTCCGCAGCGAGGGCGCGATGACCGACCCCCTCTTGGAGGATCTCGACGGCGCGCTGCCTAACCTCAGGCGCATGCGTGCGAGTCCTAGTTGCTTCCGACATACCTGCCACTTCTTAGCCTTAACCGTTAATCTGCTTTCTTACGTGCAAGTTAGATAGTAGCATTTTACTGTTTGCTCAAAGCAGTTAATTAAAATAGACGCGGCGTTATCTGGGCATTTGGCACCAAATTACGACATTTCTTTATCGATTATTTACGCTGGTAGCTGACTCGCAGCTAATCGTCATTCGCTTGTCAACAAAATTGGCATCTCTTTATGTCCTTTGGTATAGAGGATATAGTTATTAACCCCTCCCCAATATTTTTGAGTGATCTGCAAGGCAGTAGACGTCCTCACTCCTCATGATTACCGCGCATTGCCATCCACCGGAGCAAAACAAAAAGGGCGGGACCTGCTGCGCTTGCAGGCCCCGCACCGGTTGGCACCCGACGGGACACAGCCGGGCGAGACGGATCCGTGCTACCGTCCCGCCTGGCCGCGATGTTCAACTACAGCTCGTTGGCCGCGTGATACGCCGTGCGAATGGCGCTCGCAATGTCGGCGGTGCGCTCACCCGAGCAGTCGCCCACGCAGGTCACGGGCACCGTCACGCCGTCCAGGTCAAACGCGTTGGCCTTGGAGCCCACGGCCATCACCACGTAATCGCAGGCGATCTTCACCGGCTCCTCGGCGCCGTCCTCGATGGTGCGAACAGCCTCCACACCCTCGTCGGTAATGGCGGTCAGGCGGGTCTTCACGTGCTGCTCCACGTTGTGCTCGGCAAAGTCGCTCATGATCAGCGGCAGAATGGTCTCGGACTCGCCCGCGGCAATCTTGTCGAGCATCTCCACGATCGCCACCTCGCAGCCGTGCTGCAGCAGGTACTCGGCAGTCTCGGTGCCCACCAGGCCACCGCCAATGACGGCGACGCGACCGCTGAGCTCCACCTTGCCGGCCAGTACGTCCCAGCTCGAGACGACCTTCTCCGAATCGGCACCCGGAACGGGGATGACCACGTCGTGCGCGCCTACGGCCACAATCGCAGCGTCGGCGGCGTTGAGGTCCTCAGCGGTAGCGGCATGACTGAGCTCGACCTTCACGCCCAGGCCGGGCAGAATCTTCTCGTAGTACTCGACCGAGCGCATGATCTCGTCCTTGCGCGGAGGCGCGGCCGCCAGCACAATCTGGCCGCCCAGATGATCGCTCGCCTCGTAGACGGTCACGTCGTAGCCGCGCTTGGCCGCCACGCGCGCGGCCTCCAGACCGGCGATGCCGCCGCCCACCACGGCGATCTTCTTGTCGCCCTCGCCCGGCTTAATGGCGATGGTTGCCTCATCGCCATTCTCGGCATTGAGCACGCACGAGATGTACTTGCGATTTTGAATCGCATCGACGCAGCCCTTGTTGCAGTTGAGGCACTCGCGGATGGGCTCACCCGTGGCGGCCTTCAGCGCAATGTCGGGGTCGCACATGAGCGAGCGGCCATAGGCGATGATGTCGGCGGCGCCGTCTTCCAGAATCTTCTCGCCGGCCTCGACCGAAACCACGCGGCCCACGGTTGCCACCGGCACGGAGACCAGGGCCTTGACGCGCTCGGCCACGGGCAGCGTCCAGTTGTAGGGCATGGCGCCCATGGGCGGAATGGTGTCGCCCATGTTGCCGGTGTGGTTGGCCTGTGCGACCTGAATCATATCGATGCCCGCGCCCTCGAGCAGCTTGGCGAACTCGCAGGCCTCGTCGGGCTGCAGGCCACCCTTGCCGCGCGGCGTGCCGTCGGGGTTCTCCATGATCACGGGGAGCTTGTACTCCACCATCAGCTGCGGCGCGGCCTCCTTAATGGCGGCGACGACCTCCAGCGCGTAGCGAACGCGGTTCTCGAACGAACCACCGTACTCGTCGGTGCGCTGGTTGAGGATGGCCGAGCACAGCGAACCCACCAGGCGGTCGCCGTGGACCTCGATAGCGTCGATCCCGGCCTGCTGTGCGCGAGCGGCCGAGGCAGCGATGGCCTCCTTGATCTGGGTGAGCTGCTCCACACTCGCCTCGTTCACAAAGTGCTGCATGTCGTGGTGCAGCTTGGCGTAGGCCTGGTTGCGGATCTCGTTGGACTCGGCCATCTTGGCGGCAAAGGTCTCCTCGTCGCCGGCGGCCTTGGCCTCCTGCGCGGCCTTGGCGGCGGCCATGGATCCCATGACCATGCGGCCGACGCCGGGCACGTCGTACTCGGGGTGGAACAGCTGCAGCGCGACCTTGGCGCCGTGCTTGTGGACGGTGTCGGCCAGGGCCTTAAACGTGGGGATCTGGGCGTCGGTCGCCAGCTTGGGCGTGGGGCTTGCGGTCATGACGGGGGCAACGTCACCGATGACGATGTAGCTCACGCCGCCACGGGCCAGACGCTCGTAAAAGGCCAGGCTGCGCTCGCCGATGGAACCGTCGCGCTCCTCGTAGCCGGTGGTCAGCGGCGGAAACATAATGCGGTTTTTGAGCTCAAGGGGGCCAACCGTAATGGGCTGGAGCAGCTTGGATGCAGGTGCGGTCATGGACATTCCTCTCTTGTAGGCGCGGCGGCGATGATGCCGCGTAGTTATCTAGAGGATATGGCATGGGAATACAGCAGCGCAACGGAAATCGGCGGACAGCAGGTAGCGGCAGGTGGATGGGGATGGGCGGGGCGGCCCGTCGGTTTATCTCAATCTGTAACAGTTACGCGGCAAAACTGGGTCTTACTGTTACAGATCGAGACATTCCTCTCGGCCCATCCTCAACAATCTAGATCTGTAACAGCTAGGCCCACTTTTGGCCCCTATCTGTTACAGATCGAGACAAACCAAACCCGCCTGCTAGAAAATCTCAATCTATAACAACAACTCGGCAAAATCCGTCCCTCGTGTTACAGATTTAGACAAACACGACCCAACCCACCGGTATATCTCGATCTGTAACACCTAGCCGCCCAAATCGGGTCTAGATGTTACAGATCGAGATCTTTGATTGAGAGGCCGAGAATTGAACCGAAAACACGGTCCCGAAATAACAAAAAAGCTCGCCGGCTAGGCCGACGAGCTGCAAGTTCTTGGTCGCGGGGGCAGGATTTGAACCTACGACCTCCGGGTTATGAGAGCCCTCGGACGTAGAATCCCACGGTAACAGAGGAAAGTCAAGGTAGCATCTACCTGCGAAAATGGTAGCGGGAAGTAGTTCTAGGGAGCCTGTGGTAATTCACGGTAGCCGATGAGTTGCCACAGAAATTGCCACAGGCTCTGCCACAACGACCAAGGACTACGACCATGCATAATGAAAACAATCGGCAAGCCAGGACGCGCGGACGAGTACTCAGGATTGACGTCCGCGTGACACATCGCGAGTATCAGCGCATCAAATCCCGCGCTCGCAAGGCAGGCATCGGCATGTCCGCCTATATGCGCTTCCGCGCGCTTAACGACCCTAAGGGCGTGTGCACGATCAACGTTGACGCCGACGAACTGAAGAAGGCTTACGCGAATCTCAAGCGCGCGGGCTCGAACATCAACCAATGCGCACGCGCCTTGAACACCTACGGCCAGAAGGGCTGCTCAGAAGAGCGCGTGTCCGCCGCCATACAGCGCGTGTCCGCCGCAGCTGACGCGGTTGCCGCAGCCCTCGTGGTCGTTCGAAACGGGGAGGTGGTTGCGTGAAGCCTCTCATTCCCTCCCTCATAGCCGCTCTTGCTCTCACGCTCTTCATCTCTCCCGCTTACGCGCAGGTTGCGGACAGCCTTATCTCGGGCGTAGGCATGCCAACAGCTATTCCGTGGTTCGACGTTGCGGCGATTCCGACGTGGTGGCTTTCTGGTTCGTTCGCCGACTGCCCGGTGGGGGTCTTTGCCATCTTCATCTTCTCCCTGCTCTCCTCCCTCCTGTTCTTTCTCACGGACGCCGCGAGCAGGCGTGCCGATGACGGCGGCGTTCTCGGCGAGGCGCGTGTAAAGACGGGCGCGGAGGTCATACGCGGCTCCGAGACGTGGGATGGTAAGAGCGAGCCGAAGTCGCGGGGCTATGTGTACGGCTTCACCAAAGGCCGCTATCTCTATGAGTCGAAGCGCCATGTGCTCACATGTGGCCAAACCGGATCAGGAAAGACAAGGTTCCAGAACATCCCGACGCTCGACCTCCTCACCTTTGGAGAGGGCGGAGACAACGTTATAGTCTCAGACGTTAAAAATGAACTGATCGAGCTATGCGGAGACGCCATAGCCGCGCGAGGATACGCAGTCCTGCTGCTCGATACCCAGCATCCCGCGCGGGGTTCGCGCTTCAACCCCCTTAAGCTCGTGTGCGATTACGCCGACAAAGGCGACGAGCAAAATGCCCAACAGGCGGCGGAGGACGTAGCTTCGGCGATAGTGCCCGAAGAGCGTGCTGGGCAGAGTTCACATTGGGTCACCAGCGCACGCGGAATCCTCGCCTCCGTCTTGCTGCTCGTAGCCTTTTCAACCGAATGCCCGCACGAAGCGCGCCACATGGCGACCGTATGCCGCATCATCAACGAGGGCACCGAGGGCGATGGCGACGATCCCGCCATAGCGCTCAAGTCGCTCCTCCGCTCCCTGCCCTATGACCATCCCGCGCGCCCCTTCGCATCGCAGTTCCTCAGCAGTGGCGGCAACGAAATGCGCAGCATCCTTTCGACGCTCAAGGTTCACCTCCGAATGTTCTCCTCTCGGGGCATCGCATGGCTCACCTCGGCGAGCGATATCGATCCGAAGAGGATCCTCTCCGAGAAGACGGCGCTCTTCCTCCATGTCATGGATGAGGGGAGCCCCTATAACGCGCTGTTCACAATCCTATTCGATCAGATCTACAAGGCATCCTACTTGGTCGCTGACGAGAACGGCGGCGCGCTTCCGCGTCGCCTCGATATCCTCGGCGATGAGTGGGGTAACCTTCCCACCGTCCAGTCACTGCCTTCCCTCCTTTCGCTCGCCCGCTCGCTGGGGATCACGTGGATAGGCAGCGTTCAGAACATCGCGCAGCTTAATAAGTACGGGGAGCGCGATGGCCGCAAGAAGATACTGGCGAACTGCTCGGTGAAGGTCGCGCTGAAGCTCGGGGAAGCTGAGGATAGGCAGTACTTCACGGAGCTTGTGGGTAAGACCACCCGCCATGTCATGGGAACGAGCTCTAGCAAGGGCGCGTCTTCATCGAGCTCGCGAAGCTACTCGGAGCATGCGGATGATGTTATACGGCAGTTCGAATGGGTGACGAGGAGCCCCGACAAGGACGGCGCGATCGTCGTGAAGCAGGCAGAGAACGGGCTAGACAAGAGCCGTGCGGGCGTTTTCTGCACCCCTCTCGTCGACTGCACGAAGACCCCGACGCGGGGGCATTTCGGCCTCGGCACTCCCGAGCACGAGCGCGAGAAACGGCGCGCCTACCAGAAACGCCTTGACGAGGCCGCTGCGCAACGCGACATGACGGTGATGACGTGGTGCCCTGAGTGGCCTGAAACCGGAAATCCGGAAGGGCAACAGGTTAGCGATGAATGGAGCGCTTTCGTTGACAGTCGTTAAACAGGTAACCGTGAAGAGCAGGAGCCATCTCAAGCGGTTGGAGTCCTACCTCGACTGGGACAGGGGCAAAGTGCTGGATCACGGCACGCAGAACCTCACGAGGACGGAAAGCGCCCGCTCCTGCATGCGCGAGATGGACGCGACGCGTGAAGCATATGGCCACAACCGGCCGGGCAAGGCGAATTGCGCCTGCCGTTACCTCGAACACCAGTGCCTCGCATTCAATCCGGACGATTGCGACGTCAACGGCGGCGTAATGACGCCATTGCGGTGTATGGAGTATGCTCGCGACTACGTTGCCGCCCGGTATCCCAATCAAGAATGTTTCTGGGTGCTCCATAAGGAACGCTGCAAGACGGATGGCGTAGAGCGATACGCGGTGCACGTCGCCATCAACCGAACCGACCTTGAAACGGGCAGGCGCTTGGACGAGGGAGGGGTCAGGGCGGCGGCGAGGGCTCGCGTGAAGACGGTCCGCGAGCTTGACGAGCGGTACGGTCTTCGCCAGCTCGAACGCGGGTCAAATGCCAAGAAGCATGCACGCCAGCCGTCCCGTGCGGAACGCGAGTGGCAGCGACGCGACAGGTCGCATCGCTCCGAGAATGACCGGGTTCGTGAGAGAATCGCCGTACGCGCGGACGAGGTGTCGAAGCTTCCTTCCTGCGACAACAGACCACGCGAGCTTGCGCGCAGGCTCGCGCAGGACGGCATAACGATGACGCTATCAAAGGGCGGCGACACGCAATTCAGATACAAATCGCAGAGTCTCAAGCGAAGCGATAAGGGCGTAGAGCGGCGCATCAACGGATCGACGCTCGGTGGGGCGAGGAGCCGTTCGGGGAGAACGATGCGGTTCGACCTCGGCAGCATCCGAACGGCGATAGCGCTCGCCCGCGTATTCGAGCGCATCGCCGAAGATGCGACGGATGACGGCCGAGGGGGATGATGGACGGTGGTCCATTCGCCGAATCCAGTGTAGGGGCATCCTTAATCCCTATCCCAACGATTGGCGTCTGTCCATCGGTAGCTTGGATCCCGGTTGCGGCGTGGGTCCTTTTCCCACTTCTCCGCAAACCGTCTGCTCATCTCCCGATCCAGCTTCTTCATTTCCGGGGTCTTCTCCCCATTGCCACCGTAGCCGTCGCGAGCCCATTCCTGCCTGCGGCGCTCGTACTCATCCGAGAGCTCTTCATCCGACCCGTTCTCAATCAGATCGTCGAACTCGTTGCGAAACAAGTTACTGAACCATCCCATCAGAGACCTCCGTTCACCCGGTGTGCAAAATCGAGGGTACCCGGAACTGGCGGCGTAATTCAAGCAGCGAGGCCCTGCAATCGACAGCAAGCCGATTGCCGTCATGGGCGGGAGCGAGCCGTAGCGAGCGGTACGCTCCTTCCCCGTGACGGCAGGAGCGGGGCAAGATGATTCGTTTGGGGGACCGGAGGAACGACGGTTGTCCGGACGAATCCGTATCTTGCAAGCACGGTGCGCTGCATCGGGCTTGTGAGCGGATGCACAGTGATGGCGAATACGTGCAGCCATCGAACGGAGCTGGAGCGAGAGCCCGCAGCGTGCGATACGGCGGAATGATGGCGAACCGCTGAGCCATCGAATGCAGCCGTTCGCGGGGTGCGGGTGGCGTGAGCGAAACGCATTCGGAAGGCGAGCCATTGAGCCTTTCGGACGCGCGAAGCGAGAGGGAGGGCGCGGAGGAGGCGAACCGTTGAGCCTCCGCAGCGCCCAACCGGGCGGAGGGCTCGCTTGCGAGCCCGGAGCACCGCGCCATCGGCGCGGCATTCCGTGCAAGCCTCAGCCGTGGGCGCAGCGCAGACGCGGAGATTCAGTTGGCACGATAAGTCGCCGGGACGGGCTCGATGCCCGCCACGGCGACGGTGGGGCGCCTCTATCCGAAACGGCACCCCTTTGCGAGGCTACGCGACGGTCTCTGCGCGGGCGCTGCCGTATGCCTTCTTGAGCGAGCTCGATACGAGTCCGAGCGCGAGACAGCGCGCCACGACATCGACCGTCTCCGGACTTTCGGCGAATAGCTCGATACCGTAGCCCGCCATGCTCGCCTCTGCGATGAAATCATCATCGAATATAAGATCTCGCGCGTTCTCCGCTGCCTTGAATGCGTTGAACGTGTACGAGCCTGATCCGTTGCCCGTAACCGCATCATCGACGAACAGCGCATCGTGCATGACCTCCCACGTGCTATACCAGCCCGCCTCCTCTTCGATGACCTCCCGAGCGTCCCTCTCTACCTGTTCCATGTAATCCCTGAACGTCATAGTTTCCACTTCCCTTCCGGGGCTCCGTTGCCCCATCCTCTCTGCTTGCTGGCAGAAGCTTTGGCGCTGCTTGCCGCGCCTTGGCTTCTGCTCCCGCAGATGCCGCCCGGAGCGAAGCGGGGTCAAGGGATGTCCATGGCAACCTCCACCAATCGCAGCGCAGCGGAGATTTGTATGAGGTTCCGTGGACGCCCTTGAGGCCGTGCGGCGCAGGGCAACCCCTCCAGCCTCAAGTTGGCTTATCGTCATTTCCAATTTTGCAAACGGCGTTTTAGCCCGACAAAGACTGAGGAGACTCGTATGGACCTCGATAAAGCCTCGCAGGAAATCTGTCGTCTTATGCTTCCTTACTTAGATGCGGGACAAAGCAAGAAGCTTCGACGGGTGCTCTCCCATTGCCTGTTTGACGAGAAATCGCTTGCGGGCTGCGGAGAACAGGCCAGCGACAACTCATACGTTGACAATTTCATCGACGCAAAACGCTTAGAGGGCTGCTCTGAGAGAACCTTGTCCTACTACACATCGACTTTGGAAAAACTGGTCAGTTCATCCGATGTCCCAATCTGCGAGCGAGATACCGAGGACGTTCGCTCATATCTTGCTACATACCAGAAGCGCGTAGGCATCAGCAAGACGACCGTAGACAACATCAGGCGCATCATCTCAAGTTTCTATTCATGGCTTGAGGATGAGGATCTGGTCTTGAAGAGCCCTGTTAGAAGAATAAAGAAGGTCAAAGCTCCGGTCACGATCAAAGAGGTCTACAGTGAGGAGACCATCGAGATTCTTCGCGAGAATTGCGGATCGATGCGAAACCTCGCGCTCATCGACCTGCTTCGCTCCACTGGCATGCGTGTCGGAGAACTTGTTTCACTAAACCGCTCCGCAATCGATACGACGCGGATGGAGTGCGTTGTGAGAGGGAAGGGGGACAAGGAGCGTGTTGTCTATTTTGACGCGAAAACGAAACTCCATATTGAGCAATACTTGGACACCCGTGACGATTCCAATGACGCGCTGTTTGTTGCGCACAAATACCCCCACAACAGGCTGCAAGTCGGTGGAGTCGAAGCCCTTCTGAGAAAGCTCGGGCGAGACCTTGGCGTCGGGCGCGTGCATCCCCATAAATTCAGAAGGACGCTGGCAACGAAGGCGATTGACAAGGGGATGCCGATCGAGCAAGTACAGGTCCTGCTCGGACATAAAAAGATTGACACGACTTTGCGATACGCTTTGGTTGACCAGCGCAATGTCAAGGCGTCGCATCGGCGCTACCTAACGTAAATTTCGATTTGTCGACGATGGAGACTAAAGCGAGAAAGCGATCCTGTTCAGCCAATGGTGGAATGGGAACGTCGACTTTTGCCATCAGCTTCTGGTTTAGGTTCTGGACATTGGCGCCTCGGCCGAACATCTGCTGGCGCATTGATGGCTGCTTTAATGCCCATATCAAATAGGGAATTCTGACCTTGTCAGATTCGACACGCAGCCGTATACAGAAACCGCTGAAAACAGCCTTTTCGCCATGAGGGTAAACAGCCAAACAGCGGCCCACAAGTTCTTTATTGCCATTCGAGCGGACGAAAACGATGTCACCATCCTTAAGGAAATAACCTTCGGCAGGCTCGTCATCAAGGTTAATGCGCCCCATTTCAGAAACGTCATTTATTACAGAACGGTCTTTGAAGTCGCCGACACCCAGGCAGGGCAGCTCAATACCACTTTCCTTGGATTTGAAATTCATTCCGTTCTTGCAACTACCAAGTGATGTGAGACTTGAGGTTTCCCAGCCTTTGGGATTCTCAGCCGGCTCCCCGAACATCTCGACAAATTGTGATTTGACAACGTCGTCGCAGGTAGCAAGCAGCGAGCGATAGCGCTCTTTGACTTCTTCGGCTGCGCACATGATGTCTGCAATCTCGGCAACTCTATCCTTGCCGGGCAGATCAATTTCGAATTCCGCGAGATCGGAGAAGAGGACATAAGGGTTTGTTGACCCCTTAGACTTGCCAATGGAATATGCCGTGAACTGATCGGAAAGCAGGATGAAGGGAAGCAGCCTCTGTGGAAGTATTTCTTCGTCCTTCGTTTCAAGGACGAAGGTTACATTTGACGTTATCCCATCGAAATCCGGCACCGAAACCTTCTTGAGATAGGTACGCCTCGAACCATAGAGCACTTGCCCAGATCTGAACAGTCTGATAAAGGCGGGTCCGACATCAGATTCATCGAATCTGCCGCGCATTGTGAGTCGCGGACGCTCCGTCTCCATATGATCGCCTGCAACAAAATACTCGTACGGGTTGTTGTCGCGGTCAATTTTCTCTTTACAGTTGCGAACGAGATCGCCGAAACAGTATTTCGTCATGCCGCGCACCTCCGGCGATTAAATTGTGATTTACCGGTTGTTGGAGCAGCCATCGCACGCCGATAGCAGGAGATCTAGCGTGGCATGGACGGCGCTATAATCAATCTCGTTGGTAATTCACTTTGACCTGCAAGGCATAACGATGTCAGACGAAACGCTCAGCAAATCCGAGCTAGGTAACCACCTGCTCGAAGCATGCAACATCCTACGCGGGCCTATCAATCAGGATGAATACAAGAGCTATGTGACCCCGCTGCTCTTCTTCAAGCGAATCTCCGACGTCTACGACGAGGAGACCGCCGAGCTCATAGCTGAGTTCGGCGACTCCGATTTCGCCTCCCTGCCGGAGAATCACAGCTTCGAGGTTCCGGAAGGTTGTCATTGGGAAGACGTCCGGAACACAAGCGCCAACGTTGGCAAGGCGATTGTCGATGCGATGGTCGGCATCGAGCGTGCCAATCCAGACACATTGGGAGGCTTGTTCAGCAGCTTCGATGACGCGAGCTGGACCGACAAGGGCAAGCTCTCGGACGAGCGACTTAAAGACCTAGTGGAGCACTTTTCGGCAAAGAGGTTCGGTAACGGGAACTATAGCGCCGATATGATGGGCGACGCCTACGAGTTCCTGATCAAAAAGTTTGCCGACATGCAGAAAAAGAACGCCGGGGAGTTCTACACCCCGCGCGAAATCGTGAAGCTCATGGTCACCCTGCTTGCGCCCAAGCCCGGAGAAACCGTCTACGACCCCGCCTGCGGCACCGGCGGCATGCTTATCGAGGCAGTGCGCCAGATGCATAATTCAAGGCTCTCCTATGGCAAGCTGTTTGGGCAGGAGCAGAACCTCAGCACGTCCGCCATAGCGCGCATGAACCTTTACTTACACGGTGCCAAGGATTTCCGCATCGCCCAGGGAGACACCCTCCGCGACCCGGCTTTTCATGAAGCGGGGAAGCTCAAGACTTTCGACTGTGTGATTGCAAACCCTCCGTTCTCCCTCAAGAACTGGGGTTCCGAGGAGTTCTCCTCTGACCCTTGGGGGCGCAACATTTGGGGCGTCCCAACCAATAAATCCGCCGACTTCGCTTGGGTGCAGCACATGGTTTGCTCGATGGACGAGCATAGCGGTCGCTGCGCCGTAGTCCTCCCTCAAGGGGCACTCTTCCATGGAGGCAAGGAGGGGGCAATCCGCAAGCGGTTGGTCGAATCAGATAAGATCGAGGCTGTTATCGCTCTTGCGAGCGGCGTTTTCTACAGCACCGGAGTCTCTGCCTGCATACTCTTCCTTCGAAACGAGAAGCCGGAGGCGCACAAGGGGCGCATCTGCATCATCGACGGGAGCAAGATTTTCACCGCGCAAAGGGCACAGAACGTCATCTCCGAGGAGAACGCCCAAGAGATGCTCGACCTCTATCGCACATACGAGCCCGTTGTCGAGAAGTGCGCGATAGCGACTCTCGAAGACGTAAGACAGGAGGACTACGTCCTCTCCGCAAGCAGCTATGTCGAAAGACGTCGTGAGGAGGTCGAGCCGCCGGCGGAGACGCGGAAACGCTTCTACGATCTTCTGGAGGAGACTAGAAAGTCTGAGGACCGCCTGCTCGAACTGCTCAAGAAGGGGGGCTATACCGATGGAGAATAGGATCCCGCAGGATGAGCTCAACTCCTATCTGTGGAACGCTGCCGTACTGCTGCGCACCCACATCGACGCCGGCTCCTACAAGCAATATATCTTCCCCCTGCTCTTCTTCAAGCGAATCTCCGATGTCTACGACGAGGAAACCGCCGAGGCGATCGAGCTCTCTGGGGGCGACGAGGACTTTGCCGCGCTTCCCGAGAACCACAGCTTTGCCATTCCGGACGGTGCTCACTGGAAAGACGTCCGCGAGGTCTCGGAAAACGTCGGCAAGGCGATTGTCGCCGCGTTCCGCTCCATCGAAGCCGCAAACGACGCGAAGCTGCGCGGCATCTTCGGCGATGCGGCATGGACCAACAAGAGGCGCCTCCCGGACCGTCTGCTCAAGGACCTCATCGAGCACTTTGGAACGAAGACCCTCTCAATTGCCAACTGCCCTGAGGACGAACTGGGCCAGGGCTATGAGTACCTGATTAAGAAGTTTGCCGACGACTCCGGACACACCGCCCAGGAGTTCTACACTAACCGTACCGTCGTGCACCTCATGACGGAGATGCTGCAACCTAGGCCCGGGGAATCCATCTACGACCCGACTTGCGGCAGCGCCGGAATGCTCATCTCGGCTATCTCGCACCTAAAGCAACATGAAGAGGAATGGAGGAACGTTCACGCATACGGGCAGGAGATCAACCAGCTCTCCTCCGCAATTGCTCGCATGAACCTGTTCCTTCACGGAATAGAGGACTTCGAGATCGTCAACGACGATACGCTCCGCCACCCAGCCTTCCTCACGGGGAACAGGCTGAGGACCTTTGACATGGTGCTCGCCAATCCGCCATATTCCATCAAGCAGTGGGACCGCGAGGCATTCGCCTCCGACCCCTACGGGCGCAACTTCCTCGGCACGCCGCCGCAGGGTCGCGCTGACTACGCATTCATCCAGCACATCCTCAAGAGCATGAATCCGCAGTCGGGCCGCTGCGCCATTCTCCTCCCTCACGGGATACTGTTCCGCAACGAGGAGTCGAGCATGCGCGAAAAGCTCGTGAAGAGCGATCTGGTTGAAGCGGTCATCGGACTCGGGGCGAACCTCTTCTTCAACTCGCCCATGGAGGCGTGCGTTCTCGTGTGCCGTAGCGTGAAATCCGAGTCCCGGCGCGGAAAGATCCTTTTTATCGATGCGACCGCTGAGGTAACAAGGAAGAACGCGCAGAGCTATCTCGAAGACCAGCACATTGAGAAAATCCTCAGCGCATATAGGTCAGACGAATGCATCGATGGCTTCTCGGCATATGCCGGACTGGAGCAGATCGAGTCCAACGGCTTCTCGCTATCGATTCCGTTGTATGTCAAGAAAAGCAGCGATGAATCGATGGAAGATGATCGCAGCGTAAGGTCATTGGTAAACGATTGGCGAAGCGCTTCGCTCGAAGCCATGAGCCTGCTAAGCTCCGTTGCCACAACCCTCCGTGAAAGCGATGGTGAGTAGCATGCCCCGCGTCAGCTTGGGCGACGTCGCCCGTGAAGTGAAGCAGCGAGCACCGGAGGGCGCAGCATGTCCTTCCGTGGGGCTTGAGCATCTCGATCCAGATGAAATCGAGCTGAGCCGCTGGAACGAAGACAGAGAAAACACGTTTACGAAGTCGTTCTCCCGTGGGCAGGTGCTCTTCGGTAGGAGGCGTGCCTACCTCCGCAAAGCAGCGGTCGCACCGTTTGACGGTGTATGCTCAGGAGACATCACAGTCATCGAGGCGAGGGAAACCCTCTCGCCCAGACTCCTGCCGTTCATTATCCAAAACGAGGCCCTGTTCAAGCATGCCGTTTCCAACTCCGCAGGCTCCCTGTCGCCCCGTGTCAAGTGGCAAAGCCTCGCACAGTTCGAATTCAACCTCCCCGCACGTGACCAACAAGAGAAGCTTGCCGATCTGCTCTGGACAGCGCAAGATACGAGAAATCATTACAAGCAACTACTCTCGATCTGCGATGACGTCATCAAATCACAATTTGTCGAGATGTTTAGCGATGGGGGCTTCCCTAGGCGTTCCCTTTCTAGTTTGTCTACTTCCATGCAGAACGGGCTATCTCCGTCAAAAGCAGGAATACACCGCGCCAAGGTGCTGACCCTGTCCGCCATCACCCAAGGAAGCTTCGATGAGTCTGCTTGGAAGGAGGGCGCTTTCAAGGACGACCCTTCGTTAGACAAACGCGTCTCCGGTGGTTGTTATTATGTTTGTCGAGGAAACGGCAATCGCAGCCTTGTTGGCACGGGGGAATTCGCCCCTTCATCAATCCCCGACCTTGTTTTTCCCGACACCATGATCGAGGTTAGGGTTAAACAAGGGGAGGTGCTGCCCGCGTATTTAACGATTGCCTGGAAGCAACCTTTCACGCGCGATCAAATTGAACGTTCTGCCAAAACTACGAACGGGACGTACAAGATTAACCAAAAGGCGCTTGGCGAAGTTGAGATACCCGTGCCCCCGCTCTCTCTTCAGCAAGAGTTCGCCTCCTTCGTCGCCGAGGTCGACAAATCGAAATTTGCCATACAAAAGGCACTCGACGAGCTGAACGCAACGACTAAGAAAATCCTCAACCAAGAACTTGGACTCTGAGATGTTTAACGAAGGCACGCT
Organism: uncultured Collinsella sp.; assembly: GCA_900543605.1. GTDB lineage: Bacteria > Actinomycetota > Coriobacteriia > Coriobacteriales > Coriobacteriaceae > Collinsella. Next base: position 17,653 of record UQSK01000001.1, on the reverse strand, counting down.
CGAACAGATGGGCATCGACGCCCTCGCTAAGATCGGATGGAATTACGTTCCCGCCGAAGAGCTCCCCCGACGGCACACGGACGTCATGGTCGAGCCGATGGTCAAGAGCGCGCTCGTTCGCCTCAACCCGGAAATCGCAGAGGATCCCGACCGCGCCGACGAGATCATCTACCGCCTGAGAGCCCTCATCCAATCTACAAGTGCGCACAATCTGGTGTCGACGAACGAGAGGTTTAAGAAGCTCGTCTTCGAAGAGAACTCCTTCCCTTACGGAGAGAATGGCAGGATGGTGCCCATCCGCTTCTTCGGTACCGCCATAGATGGCGACCTCGACAAGAACGAGTATGTGGTGACCAACCAGTACGTCTACCCGCAGGAGCAGGGCGGAAAGCGCCTTGATATGGTCCTTCTCGTCAACGGATTCCCCCTCGTTGTCGGGGAGTTCAAGACGCCTGTGCGCGACTCGATCACCTGGCTCGATGGCGCGGGCGACATCGCCGATTACGAAAAGAGCATCCCCCAGATGTTCGCCTGCAACGTCCTCAGCTTCGCGAGTGAGGGCAAATGCTACCGCTACGGCTCCGTGAACATGCCTATCGAGATGTGGGGGCCTTGGCACGAAGGCGAAAACAGGTCCGAGGGCACTTTCATAGACGTGCAGAGGAGTATGACGTCCATGCTCAGCCCCGCGAACGTGATGGACATCTTCCAGTTCTTCACGCTGTTCTCTACCGACAAGAAGCATCGCCGAATCAAGATCATCTGTCGCTACCAGCAGTTCGAAGGGGCGAATCTTATCGTCAGCCGCGTCCGAGCGGGCTATCCCAAGAAGGGTCTGATCTGGCACTTCCAAGGTTCGGGGAAATCCCTGCTTATGGTTTTCGCGGCACAGAAGCTGAGGATGGTGCCAGAGCTCAAGAACCCGACCGTTGTCATAGTTGACGATCGGATCGACTTGGAGACGCAGATTACGGGAACCTTCAACGCATCCGATATTCCCAACATGGCAAGCGCTGGCAGCAAGGAAGAGCTCGAGTCCTTCTTCAGGGGCGACATGCGCAAGATACTCATCACGACGATCTTCAAGTTCGGCGAGGTAACCGAAGCCCTTAATGAGCGCAGCAACATCATCCTCATGGTCGATGAGGCGCACCGCACCCAAGAGGGAGACCTCGGAGAGAAAATGCGGATCGCGCTGCCGAACGCGTTCTTCTTCGGCCTAACCGGCACGCCGATCAACCGGACCGACAAGAACACGTTTCACACCTTCGGTGCGCCTGAAGACAAATCCGGTTACATGAGCCGCTATTCCTTCGCCGACTCCATCCGAGACCACGCGACCCTGCCGCTCCACTTCGAGACGGTCCCTGTCGAACTCCATGTTAATCAGGAGATCGTTGACTCCGCTTTCGCCGAGATGACCAAGGAGCTAAGCAAGGAGGACAAAGCCGAGCTCACCCGCAGGGTTAAGATTGAGGCCGTGATGAAGGCTCCCGACCGCATCCGGAAGGTCTGCGAGCACATCGCCCATCATTTCAAAACCAAGGTGGAGCCGGATGGGTTCAAGGCGCAAGTTGTCTGCTACGACCGAGAGTGCTGCCTGCTCTACAAGAAGGAGCTTGACCAGCTCCTCGGGGTAGACGCCTCGACGATAGTCATGGATACGAACAACGACAAAGAGGACCGGTACAAGGCTTATAGGCGGGATCGCGATGCCGAGGAGAAGCTTCTCGACCGTTTCAGAAACCCGGATGATCCCCTCAAGATTCTCATCGTCACAGCAAAGCTGCTGACGGGCTTCGATGCCCCTATCCTTCAGACGCAGTATCTCGACAAGCCCCTGCGCGATCATACGCTTCTACAGGCAATCTGCCGCACGAACCGAGTTTATAACGACAAGAAGTCCTTTGGCCTCATCGTCGACTATATCGGTCTATTTGACAACGTAGCCAAATCGCTGCACTTCGACGAGAAAGAGGTGCAGACGGTAATCACCAATATCGAGGAGGTGAAGAAGGAGCTTCCTCGCCTCATCCACACCTGCTTGTCATACTTTCCGGGCATCACCAGCCGCGATACGGATTGGGAGACGCTGCTCAGAGCCCAACAGTGCCTGCCCTCGACGAAGGTCAAAGATGCGTTCGGTGCCGACTTCTCAGTACTCAACCGCGTATGGGAAGCGTTGTCGCCAGATCCGTGCCTCGCCCCATACAAGCGCGACTTCACATGGCTCTCGCAGATTTACGAATCCGTGAGACCCGTGGACAACCGTGGAAAGCTCATATGGGCGTCGCTCGGCCCCAAAACAATCGAGCTCGTGCATCAGAACATTACTGTCGAAGGAGTTCATGACGACGGAGACATCCTTGAGCTCTCGGAAGAGATAATCGAGCACTTCATCAACGATGGCAAGAAGGTCGAGCATGTCACCAGAAAACTGGAGATAGATCTTGTCGCACGCATACGAAAGCACGACAAGAACGGAAAGTTCCAAAAGCTGGGAGAACGCCTAGAGGACCTACGCGAACGACACGAGCAGGGGCTGATCAACAGCGTGGAATTTCTTAAGATGCTCATCGACCTTGCCAAAGAAGCAAGGGCAGCGGAGAGGGAGGTCGTCCCCGAGGAAGAGGAGGACAAGGGCAAGGCGGCGCTAACCGAACTCTTCAACGGTGTGAAAAACAGAGAGACGCCGATAATCGTTCAGAACGTGGTAAACGATATCGACGAGATTGTGAAAGTCACTCGCTTTGAGGGGTGGCAAGCGACAACGGCGGGAGTCAAAGAGATTAAGAAGCAGCTTCGGACGATTCTTTGGATGCGGTACAAGCTGAAGGACCAAGACCTTTTCGATAAGGCATACGCTTACGTAGAGATGTATTACTGAGGATGTGGCGCGATGAACTTTGCTCCAGCGCAATGTTGACTTGCCATTTCGTGATGGCGTTGTAAAACTTGAGCTCGCGCCCTCTTTCATTCCGCAGAATGAGAGCATGGAGAATATGCTGATGGTAGCTACCGCTCCCGTATCGAACCGATGGCGATAGTCGAGGAGGTTTATTCGACCTTCAGCCGTACGTTATAGCCCCTCTTCCTCAGCTTATGTGCAGCGCATTCACGATGGCGGCCGTCGGCGGGACCATGCGTAAGATACCTCTGATCTCCAGAAATCAACCGCCATGCAAGGTAGGCGCAATAGGGCTCTTCGTATTCATGCCTATGAACGTGCGGGTCTACACCTTCTTTCAGCTCTGCGTCGCTCCATGATTCGACGGGGCATATCCCATTCATGAGCAGCGAGCATCCATATGTATCGAAATCGAACCCCTCTTCAGCTTTCGTGTGCTCCGGTCCCTCCCTACGGGTGCCGCCGGCACACGGTTTATCGAATGCATCAAGCAGCTGCCTTAATCTGGTCAGCGCGTTAATCATGGCTATGTCCTTTGCTTTGCGCGCTCTGGATGCCGCTTAGGCTGACACAGTTTAGTTTTTCGGCAGATGGAACTACCAGCAAGTCCACTAGGTCCGTTCGGACCCTATCGGTAACGCGACGTTTGAGGGAGCTCCATTCCAGCTCCGAGGTGACGATTGTATAGCCGCACGCCGTGCGAGACCTCTCCCTCAGGATTTCCTCCAACGCGGGTGAGCCCTTTGGGCGCTCGACAAGCTCGTCGAGTCCATGCAGCACGAGAATATCCGCGTTCTTTACACCCGCAAGCAACGCAGAGCGGGAGTCTGCCCCGTATAGGGGTAGGGAAAAGACCTTATCAATAAGCTCCGGCACATCGATGAATGTCCTCGTCGCATTCCACCTATTCGATGCTTTGCGAGTGGCAAGCGCCGCAGCCATTGCCCCCCGATACCTATCGCCCCCTCCAACAAGAATGAGACCGGCCGCACCGTTTTCGAGGGCAGGGAGAACACCAGAGCCTCTTTTCAGAATTCCCACGGCAGCCTCTTCATAGCGCTGTGGGAGATGCTTCATCGGCACTCCTAGAAGCTTTAGATCTTCAAGGGTCGCAGCCCCTTTCATCGCCTTCAGCTTGAGCCTGTCGATCGATCCCTCGGGAGACGATTCGCCCATCCTTGCTCGCAGTTCTTCGAGCTCATTCTTGCTGATTTTATTCTTCACGTTAATTATGCCCACGACATACTCCTACGGGTCGAGAAGGACTGCCTTGGCAGATTCGTTGTTCGGGAGATTCTTGTTTTCCATCCGTTCTTTATGCGCATCTTGGGAGATGCAGCGCTGCGTCCCGTGCGAAGCGGACCGGCATCTGGGAAGATGCGGCGTCTGCTTCTCGGGAGAGGCGCTGTCGCTTGCCTCGTCGGCATGATGTATCTCGGCGGATGCGGCATCGTTAAGGTTCCACAGGTCGAGTAGGAGAAGGTGTCTGCGGCTGCCAATCGTTGCGATGGCACCCTTCTTGCGAAGCGAGGTCAGGGCCTTTCGCACATTGTTTGGGGCTATGCCGGTGTCAGCCGCAATCTGCCCATCGCTTCCCGAGACCAGGACTATTCGTCCGTTGTCATCGATTGCTTGATAACACATGAGGTTCATGAGGACGGCGCGCTCGTAGAGGCTTAGGCCGGCAGCTTTGCATCGTGCGGAGAAATCGCAGGGGATGCGGGCGTATCGCTTTCCTTCTGGCGGGCTGAAGACCTTTGGGGCGGGAATGCTGGTCATTGCTTACATCTCCTGGGCATCTAGGAATTCGTCTACCCAAGCACGGCGAATGCGATAGTAGCGCCCGCATCGAATGGCTCGAATCTTCCCTTCGCGGATGTATGCACATACAGTCTTTGGGTGCAGACCGAGAAATTCGGCGACTTCACGCACGTCCATGACATCGCGAGTTAATTGCGTGCCCGTCTCATGGTTTGCCACGAATTACCTCATTTCAGAAAAAATACTTTCTCATTTTTGCTATAATAACATTTGTCAGACAGTTGATGAGTACTTTTTAAAAATTAAGGTAACCGATGGATATGTATAATGATAAAGACCGCGCGATAACCAGGTTTGCTCTGCCTATCGCCCAGTTTCAAGCTGATGCCGAACCACGCGGGGTTCCCGTCTATGAGGTCAGCGCGAAGACGGCGGAGCTCAATGGCCAAAGCTTCATCTATTTCGTCGGCACCAAGAAAGTCAAGACCGTGAGTGTCGAATCTCTGCCCTCCGAGCTGTTCGGCACCGATCTGCAGAAGTGCGATACGACGGATACCGACAGCCTTCTTGAATTTAGCGGAAAGTACGGGTTCCTCCCATCGCCTCTTTACGATGGTGCGGCAAGTCTAGTTCGCTTCCGCAACAGAGGCCGCCTGCGTCTTTATGCAAAGACAGAGTTCAATCGCTATGAGAACCAGCCGGATAACGCCGCCCTATCCCTGCTTCTCAACCGCCCGGTATCGCTCTACGAATCTCTTACTTTGGATATGAAAGACGAGGCGCCCCGAGCGCTTACGGAGCACGCCCGAATGATCGAGGTTAAGAACCCTCGGGTTCACGAGGTCATTTCCAAGGCGGAGTTGGCGCAGGCAATTCGTGCTATCCAATGTGCAACTGCCGTGGCTTCCCTATACGACTACATGGCGCAGGCGACAACTGGCGGCAGCGCCGAGCAAATGAGCGAGCTGTTGAACGATTCCTCCCAGCTGAATCAGCGTGGGGCGGACTACTTCCTCCATCACGACGATCTCATCGTAAGGGGTTACAAACTCGTCTCGTTCGAGGAGCGCCTTGCCAACGATGATGAATTTGCCAAGCTGGCTTCCGAAACGCAGTGCGATGCGGAAGCTGCTTACAACATCGCCCTCGCGGATGCCTACCGCGCTTGCGCGCAAGATGCGCTGAACTACCTGTCAACAGCCGATCGCGTGTATCGCGCAGCTGAATATGTCCCCGGGACAGCCCTTGCTGAAATCGGTGACATCTTTGCCGCCAAACTTGAATCGATAAAGGATGGGCGTAGCGGTAACGAGGAGCTTGGAACGTTCGGGGAGATCGTGACCGCACAGTTCGCCCGCTGCTTTGTATCGAAAACACCGTGGCGACGCTGCCAATACTGCGGGCGCGTCTTCAAGAAGTATCGAGAAGAGGGTTTCCACAAGAACATTCGAGAGACGAAGTTCTGCAAGAAGTCCTGCAACGTCATGTATATCCAGCACCAGAAGCGCGAGCAATCATAATTTGGTTTCTTCTCGCATTCGCGGGTTGAAATAGAACCAATTCACGACGAACGCACGAAAGGAGGTGAAAACATGAAATCAGTCAGCAAAGGCTCCGAACCGATCAAGCGAGGCAAGGATTCTTGGTTCTCCCGGTTCAACGTCACCGACGAGCTGGGCAACACGAAGCGCGTGGGCAAGACCGTGCGCTGCCGCACCAAGACCGAGGCAAAGCGCCTGTTCGACGAGATCCGCATGGATCTGATGGCTTCTGACGCACCCATCATCAAGGAGGACATCACGCTCGGCGAGTACCTGAAAAGCCATCTCGAATACCTCCACGACGTGAAGCATCTGAGCCCCAACACGCTGCGCGGCTACCGCGACATCGTGAAGACGCGCTGGGTTCCCCGGCTCGGCGCGGTGCGTCTCAAGGACATCAAGCCCTACATGATCGAAGACCAGCTCGCATGGATGCGCAAGTCCGGAGGCGAGGGCGGCAAGCCCCTATCGGGCAACACGTGCCAAAAGGCGCTTTCGTTCCTCAAGACCGCACTCAAACGCGCACAGATGCTCGAATACATCCCGGGCAACCCCTGCGATGCAGTAGACGCGCCCTCTCGCGAAAGAAAGGAGGTCAGGGTCATAGACGAGAAGGAGGTGCAGCGCATGAAGATTGCCCTTCTTGGGCATCCCGACGTGCGCTTCGCGGCAGCTGTGAGCCTGACCCTCGATACCGGAATGCGCCGTGGCGAGGTTTGCGCCCTGCGGTGGCAGGATATCAACCTCGAAGCGGGCATCGTGCATGTGCGTCATGCGCTTGCCGAGGCGAAATCGAGTGACACCTACAACGGTGAGACCATCGACGTGAAAACCCCGAAGAGCAGCCGCTCGAACCGGGACATAACTATCCCCGAGGGGACGGCAACCATGCTTGCCCAGTACAAGCAGCTGCAAAGGTACCGACTGCTCTACAACGACATCGGGCAAGGCGAGGAAACTCCCGTGTTTTGCAGTGACCTTGGCGAACTGTACCGCCCCTCGAAGCTCACGAGCGACTTCTCCCGCTTCACGCAGCAGAAGCGCTTCGACGTGACGTTCCATGGACTTCGGCACACGCATGCCTCTCTGCTCCTAAAACAGGGGGTGCCGATACAGTACGTGTCCATGAGACTCGGGCACGAGAGCATCGAGATTACGTACAAGACGTACAGTCACTTCCTGCCGGGAGACGACGGCGGCTCGGCCGACGCTTGGAGCAAGCTTGCGGCGCTGCCCTGCGCAGTGCCAACCATGCTTCCCGCTGCCTGATATCTTCTGTTTGCCATGGTTCACTGCCACAACATTGCCACAAGGGCGAAAACCCGTTGCCACAACAAGAAAAAGGCCACCGGATTGAACCGATGACCTTAGTGTTCTTGGTCGCGGGGGCAGGATTTGAACCTACGACCTCCGGGTTATGAGCCCGGCGAGCTACCAGACTGCTCCACCCCGCAATGTCTGGGCGCCTCATGTGCGCAAGAAAGAATATTACACGGGAGTTCGGTAAACGGCAAGGAAAATCTCGTAGAGCATAATTCCTTCATATTTAAAACCCCTCAGCCCCTATCACCGTAAACGAATCGCGGCCGAGCGCCGTCGACGGCGCGTATACAATGGTGCGCGTCCTTTTATGCCAACACTGGGAGTAGACATGCTGCTCGCTATCGATATGGGAAACACGCAGACGGCCATGGGCCTGTTTGACGGAGACGAGCTGGTGCAGTCGTGGCGCATGCCCACCGACCGCTCCTATACCGCCGACGAGATCCATGTGCGCCTGATGGGTTTCTTTAAGATGTACGGCCTTTCGCTCGACGCGGTCGACGCGATCGCCTTTGCGGGCGTGGTGCCGCAGCTCTCGCGCGAATGGCACGCCGTGGCCGACCGCATTGCCGCGGACGCCATCGTCATTGGGCCGCAGACGGCCGCGGTGACCAAGCTGCGCGCGGCGCGTCCCCAGGCCGTAGGTGCCGATCGCGTCGCCAACGCCGTTGCGGCCGAGACTTTCTACGGCGCGCCGGCAATCGTGGTGGACTTTGGCACCGCGACCAATATCGACGTCATCGATGAGGACGGTTATTACATTGGCGGAGCAATCGCGCCGGGCATCCGCATCTCCATGGACGCGCTCGCCGCCCGAGCCGCCAAGCTCGCCAGCGTTCCGCTCGAGGCGCCCGAGCACGCCATCGGCCGCGATACCGAGGAGTGCATCAAGGTCGGCGCCGTAACGGGCGCCGCCGCCATGGCTGAGGGCCTGGTCGCGCGCATGAAGCGCGAGCTGGGCCGCGAGGATGCCACCGTTATCGCCACGGGCGGTCTCGCCAGCATCGTCGCCGATTCGACCGATGCCTTCGACGTGGTCGACGGACAGCTCACCATCAAGGGTATCTGCGAAATCTACCGCCGCATGCAGGAGCTGGGATAGAGCGAACGCCGGGTCGCGTGCACCAGCTCACAGCAACCAACCGCCAATCCTATTCCTCAAAACTGAATTTTTTCATTTTTGAGGAATAGGCTCAGGGCGGCCTTTCTCCCAGGTCACGCAAAAGCCCTCCCCGGTGCAGGCCGAGGAGAGCTTCCGTTGTCATCGTTATCTTTGGGCGCGGGCGGCTCGCGTTACAGCCCGCGAATGCGCACGGCCTCGGGCGGAAACTCTTGCTCGCCGGCATCGGTCTTGATGGTCGCGCGGCCCCAGATGTCCAGGCCTGCAAACACACCGACCGCAAGCGGCAAGCCGTTGGGCGACACCGCCGCAACTTGGCGACCGAGCAGCGGCACCATATCGAAGTACTCGCCCAGCACGGGAGCCAGCGGCCCTGCGGCGCCTTGCGGCGTGTTGGCAACAACCGCCCAGGCGTCCACGCGGGCCAGCACGGCGGCGGCCAGTATCTCGACCAGCGCTTCGTCAGCCACGTCCACACCAAGCTCGCTCAGCGCCGAACGCTCAATATCCACCGTCACGGCACCGAACATGCCCGCAGCACCGGCGCCGCCGTTCACGGCAACACGCGCGAGCGACGTCTCAAACGCAGGCGCACCGCACACGATATCGCTCGGCCACTGGATACCCACCTTACCGGCAAGGCCCAACCCCGGCGTCGAAGCCGTGCCCACGAGCGCGTCCATCATGCCCATCGCGGCCACAAACGGCAGGCCGTGGAAGGCGTGCATATTCACATCCGGACGCACGACCAGCGAAAACGTCAGCGAAGCGTTGCCCGCGCTCCACGCGCACCAGCCCGCGGACACACCCTCGCGGCCCGCGTCGCGCGCGGCGTCAAGCTCGGTACCGGCGGCAACAGCGTTCATCTCGATCATCTACATACGCCCCAATTCGCCCACGATGTGGCCCACGCGATCCTCGGGTTCCTTGACCTCGACACCGTTGTAGCGGAAGAACCGCGCCGGGTCGTGCATCAGGTCCTCGAGCGGCACCAGCACAAAATCGCGCTCGCCAATGAGCGGATGCGGCAGGCGCAGCTTTTTGCCGCCGTGGGTCTCGCCGTCCATCCACAGCAGGTCCAGGTCGATGGTGCGCGGACCGTTGGCCTTGGCCTTTTTGGAGCGGTCGCGCCCCAGCTCGGCCTCGATCTTCATGAGCTCGTCGAGCAGCACCAGCGGCGCCAGCTCGGTCTTGATCTCGATGACGGCGTTGGCAAACGCGTCCTGGCGCGTCTCGTAGGCCGGCTCGCTCTCGTAAATCTTGGAGGAGTTGGACACGCAGGTGAGTGGAATCTCGGCGATCATGTCGCGCGCGGCGCGGATGTTGTCGCAACGATGCCCCAGGTTGGAGCCCACGGCCACAAACGCACGGCGCGGCTGCGGCTTGGCGACGGCCCAGTAACCGTTCAGGAACTGCGCAAAGCCCGCGACGTCGTGCACGCGCACGATGTTGGCACCGGCCTGGATGGCGCCCAGGCACACGCCAAACGTAGCGGCATCGCGCTCGGCGGCCTCGGTCACGCCCGAGACGGCACCCACAAAGCGCTTGCGCGACACGGCGCACATGAGCGGATAGCCCAGTGACGCCATCTTGGCAGTCTCGCGCTGGATAACGATGTCCTCGTTAGCCGACTTACCAAAGCCCGGGCCGGGATCGATGCAGATGCGGTCGCGCGACACGCCGGCATGGATGAGTGTGCGGGCCTGGTCAGACAGAAAGCCCATGACACGGCGCATGATGGGCGCCGAATCGGGAAGGGTGAAGCGGCGGAGCTGCGAGGTGGGCACGTAGGCTTCCTCGCGGCGGGCGCTGCGGCGCATCATGGCGGCCAGGCGGTCATTGGACTCCGATGCGGCCTCGGTGGCTGCGGGCGCGGCCTCGGGCGCGGGTGCGACAGTCTCGGCGGCAGCAGCCTGCTCGGCGGCCGGCGTCTCCTGCCCCGGCTCGGTTGCAGGCTCGGACGTGGGCTCCGGTTCGCCAAACGGCAACGAGGGCTGCACCACGCCGCCCGGAAGCTTGGCCTCCGGCTTAGGCTCGCCCAGCAACTTGCCGCGACGGCGGCGAGCCGGCTTCTCGGCCTCACGCGCGGCCTCGGCAGCCGCCTCGCGCGCCTTCTCGGCAACAAACGCCGCTGCCGAGGTATCGAGCTGCACCGTTGCGTGCGTGCGGGTGGGCGCGGCGACCTCGCCGGCATGCATCACGATGACGCCGCAGGTACTCGTCTTAACAAACTCGACCATCTTGGGATCGGTGAAGCCCGTCACGTCGTTGACGATCGAGGCGCCGCAGCGCACGGCCGCCTTGGCAACCGCCACATGACGCGTGTCGATCGAGACGATGGCGCCCTCCTTGGCCAGCGCGCGCACCACGGGCAGCACGCGGCGAGCCTCCTCGTCGGGGTTGACCGGGGTAAAACCAGGGCGCGTGGACTCGCCGCCCACGTCGATGATGTCGGCGCCGGCGTCGAGCATCGCCAGGCCGTACTCGATGGCGGCATCGGGGTCGAAGTGCTCCCCGCCATCGCTAAACGAATCGGGCGTCACGTTGAGGACGCCCATGATGCGCGGACGGTCAAAGCTGAGCTCGTACTTTCCGCACCGCCATGTCTTGCTGTCGTTCGCCATGAACATCCTCCTAAAATGCCCACGCCGCCGAGCTTGGGGAGCTGGCGGCGGGGTCGCTTTGCACTCAGTCTTTCTATTGTATCCGCGCGCGCGGGCTAGAACGCAAACGCGGCCGCGATGTCGCAAGAAATCAGCAGGTCGGCATTTGCATCCTGATCGGTGGGAGCAAGGTTGCATATGGCCAGCGTATCGCCGGTAAAGTATCGCGTAAGGCCTGCCGCCGGATACACCACGAGCGAGGTCCCGCCCACAATGAGGGCATCGGCCGCGGCAATGGCGGCAACGGCGCCGGTCAGCACATGCTCGTCGAGCGGCTCCTCGTAGAGCACTACATCGGGCTTGATACGGCCGCCGCACGCGGGGCACGCGGGCACGCCCGCGGCATCCTCGTGCTCGCGCGAGCAAATCCACTCGGCGCTATAGACCGCGCCGCACGACTGGCAAATGTTGCGATGGACCGACCCGTGCAGCTCAAACACGCGCTGCGAGCCGGCCGCCTGGTGCAGACCGTCGATATTTTGCGTCACCACGGCGTCGAGCTTGCCGGCGCGCTCCAGCTCGGCCAGCTTGGTGTGGCAGCGGTTGGGCTTAGCGTTAAGCGCGATCATCTTGGTGCGGTAAAAGTCGAAGAACTCCGCAGGATGCGCCTCGTAAAAGCTATGCGACAGCATGGTCTCGGGCGGATAGGCAAACTGCTGGTGATACAGGCCGTCCACGCTGCGGAAATCGGGGATGCCACTTGCCGTGGAAACACCAGCGCCGCCAAAGAAGACCACGCGCTTGTGGGTGTCAAACAGATCCGCCAGCGCGGCGGAGGCCTGCCTGGGGTCCGATATTGCCTGCGTCATATGAGTCCTCCGTCCTTGTTAGTCGGGCAGCGTTGAGCGACGTCCCAGCATGCGGCCTTTAAGTCAGCATGCACGGAGCCCACCCCGCCCCTGTTGCGCTAATCTTAAGCCTGCCAACCCCGTCGAAAGGACACCATGCCTCAGACTTACACTTTCGCCTCGTGGAACGTCAACGGCCTGCGCGCCGTGCTCAAAAAGGACCCGAGCTTTATCCAGATCGCGCAAGAACTCGACGTCGATATCCTGGCGCTGCAGGAGACCAAGCTGCAGGAGGGCCAGGTCGATATCGACCTGCCCGGCTATCACCAAACCTGGAGCTACGCCGAGCGTAAAGGCTATTCGGGCACTGCGGTCTTTAGCCGCCAGGAACCGCTGCGCGTGCTGCACGCCGACGCGCTGCTACCCTACGCCGGCGAGGGCGAGGCGGCCGAGCTCGTCGCCCAAGCCGCAACCGAGGGCCGCGTCTGCGCGCTCGAGTTCGACAAGTTTTGGTTCGTGGATGTCTACACGCCCAACGCCCAAAATGAGCTCGCGCGCATCGATGTGCGCATGGCCTGGGATGATGCCTATCGCGGCTTTTTGACGGGACTCGAGTGCGAGACCGGCAAGCCCGTAGTGACCTGTGGCGACTTTAACGTGGCGCACGAGGAAATCGACCTTAAGAACCCCAAGTCCAACCGCGGCAACGCCGGCTTTTCGGACGAGGAGCGCGGCAAGTTTACCGAGCTGCTCAACGCCGGCTTCACCGATACCTGGCGCGCGGCAAACCCCGACGTCGAGGGCGTCTACAGCTGGTGGAGTTACCGCTTTAATGCCCGCAAGAACAACGCAGGCTGGCGCATCGACTACTTCCTGGTAAGCGACGCAATCGCCGACAACGTACGCGACACCGGTATCCGTGGCGACATCTTCGGCAGCGACCACTGCCCCGTCACCCTCACGCTAGAACTCTAGCCCCAAGTAATTCCTGGGGGGACAGAGGAAAACAGATTATGTGGCCCCTCTCCCCCTATAAGTTGCGGTGGAATAGTTCCTGTTTGGGCAGCAAATAGCCAAAAACGAGAACTATTCCACCGCAAGTTCGTGAGGGAACGCGAAATGCCCTACAGCCCGTAATTCACGACGACACGGTTAATGCGGCGACACCAAGGCTTGTACAGGGCGGCCAAAAACACGCAGGTCGCAAGGCCGTGCGTAATGTCGAACGGTGCGGCGGTGGCAAGACGCGCCGTGGCGCCCGCCCACGTGAGCGGTTGAACAAAACCGATGATGTCATACGCGTTGATTACCACGCCGTATAGCAAACCCGAAGCAAAACCGTAGGTCAGTAGCGCCGGCATGCGCACGGTTCCATCCGCACGGTCGAACGCGCCCGCATGCGCCAGCGCGCCGCCAACATAGCCAACCAGACCCCAGGCATACATCTGCCATGGCGTCCACATGCCCTGTCCAAAAAAGAAATTGCTGGTCAGCGCCGCCAGCGCGCCAACCATAAAACCATTGCGGCGACCAAGCGTCGCCCCCGCGATAATGGCGATGGCGCTCACGGGTTTAAAGTCGGGAATGGGGCCAAACAAGATGCGCCCAGCCGCGGCCAACGCCGCCAGAACCAGCATGGGCATAATCTGGCGCAAGCCCGGTCGCGACGCCTCGTAACCAGCAAAGAACAGTGCGAGCACCAGCGCCACCACAACCAGCATGGCCAACGCTGCCTGCCCAACACCCGACAGCAACGCCGCAGCCATCACCGCCGGCACCGCCAACAACAGCGGGACCTCCAGTTTTGCAAGCAAGCGCGAGAAACGACAGTCCGTCATCCCATCACGCCCTATAAAACACGTTGTCGGCAAAGAAGTCGGTCGGCGGCTCCATGCAGGCAATCTCACCGTTAAACATCATGGCAATGTCGTCGGCTACCTGCTCGGCAAAGTCCAAATCGTGCGTAGCCATGATGACGGTGCCGCCAGCCTTCACATGGTCACGCAGGGCGCGGGCGATGATGCGACGGCTCTCCAGGTCCAAGCCCTTCGTGGGCTCGTCAAGCAGCAGCAGCTCGGGGCCGATCAGCAGCAGCTTTGCCAGTGCAAGCAGCTGGCGCTGTCCGCCCGAGAGGTCGTAAGGGTGGCGCGCCTCCAGGCCGTCTAATCCCAGTTGCGCCGCACGCTCCCGCGCCAAGTTCTCGTCATATCCGCAGGTCGAGGCCCATTCCATCAGCTCGTCGCGCACCGTCTCGGCAAGCAGCAGGGCCTTGGGGTTCTGCGGCAGCAGCGCAGCCGAGGCCGCCCCGCGCACCATACGACCACGCTGCAGCTTGGCAGTCTTGGCCAGCACCGAAAGCGTCGTCGACTTGCCGCAGCCGTTACCGCCCACAACCGCATGCACCGCGCCAGCCGAAAACGACGCATCGAGCCCGCGCAGCACCCAGCCGGACGCTCGATCGTAGCGAAACCAGCCTTCCGACAGGGTGGTAGCCGACCCGCCGTGCATTTTTTGGAGTATTCTGCTTCCATCCGTGCGCGGGAAGGCTTCCGAGCCGTTCTCGAGCGACGTTTGCGCCACAAATTCGGATGATTTGTCCAATTCCGAACTTTTTTTCGCGCTCGATACGTCCCCGGGCGGCTCCAGAGAGCCCAAATTGTCCTCACGCCTGCTGAATACTCCTTTATTTGCACATCGGATGGCACCCCACCCCAACATGTCATCGGAAAACAGCGATTCTCGGCGTCCCAAAGAAGCCATATCCGCCACCTCGCACACGCAACCGCCCTCAATCCGGTACGTACACGTCGCATACTCGAGCATCGGCCGCGGCTGATGCGTAGCCACAACAACCGTGCAGCCCAGCTCACGGTTCACGCGAAACAGCGCGTGCAGAAAATTCTTCTCCGCAACCGGATCAAGCTGAGACGTGGGCTCGTCGAGCAGCAGCACGCGCGGGCGCAACGCCAGCACAGCTGCCAGCGACAGCAGCTGCTTGCGTCCGCCCGAAAGCGTGTCAGTATCGCGGTGAAGCCAATCTTCCAGCCCAAAGAAATAGCTGGTCTCAGCTACGCGACGGCGCATCTCGTCGCGCGACACACCCAGATTCTCTAGGCCAAACGCCATCTCGTGCCACACGGTCTCGCACACAATCTGGTTCTCGGGATCCTGGAACACGTAGCCCACGCGCTCCGCAGACGCGCGCACGTCCATGTCGGCAACGTTCTCGTCCAGCACGAGCAGTTCGCCAGTGCGCTCGCCCGCCGGAGCGATCTCGGGTTTGAGCAGCGACAGCAGCGTCGACTTACCCGATCCGGTACCGCCAACAAGCAGCGCAAATGCACCCTGGGGAACAGACCAGTCGAGCCCCTCGAGTACCGACGCCTCAGCCCCGGGGTAGGTAAAGCTCAGGCCCCGTACCTCAATCGCAGGCACATCGGAGCCGCACGCCCCGCCCGTTACCGAGCAGCTATCCAACCGAGCCATCAGCCAAACCTCTTCTCATCACTCGCGTGCAACGCGCAAGGCAGCACCATCCAGGCAGCGTACACAACATAGCCCGGCCACGGCGCCGGCACCAAGAGCTGAGGATAAAACGAATACTGCGTCGTCGCGGTCCACGCCACTGCCGCCGTGGGCACGCCAAACAGCGCAAGCCCAACCAGCGCAGCAACGTCGCTGTGCCCCAGTCGATACCGCGCATACGTCGTACGACGCGTCGCGGCACCCCACCCGCGCGAGCGCATCGTGTCCGCGCGCTCCAGCGAATCTTCCATGCCCCAGCCCATCAACACGCTCGATGCCCGTAGGCGCGAACGCACGGGATCGGCCGGCGCGCGACCCGGCACATCAATCGCATCCTGCACCGCCAGTACCGTACGACCGCGGCGCAAAAACTGTGGGATAAGCCGCATGCACATCGAAATCATGAGCGCGATCACCGGTGCGGCGTTACCCAGAAGCGCAAGCACCTTGTCGTAGCCAAGCATCGACGCCGCAGCCTCAAACCACAGTACGCTCGCCACAAACAACCCGCCCATGCACAGGCCGTATACCAAACTCTCCAGATACACCGCACGCATGCCAATACGGAACAGCTCCGTCGAGCCCGAGGCGCTAAACAGCGGATTGAGCACCGCGATGATCAAGATCACCGGCAGCTGCCAGCGAAGCGCCCCCAACGTACGCGCGGCGCCGCGCATCGCAAACCCGTACGCCAACCCGCCCGCAAGCGACAGTGCAATCAGCACCGGTTGCATCGAGAACATGGTGAGCCCCAGCGTCAGCACCATGTAGAGGGCCGGCACAGCCGGATGCGACATCGAGAATGCCGCGACGGGCTCGTGGCCCGATTCCTCTCGCATGATATCCACGGGCACCTCCCATCCTCGCTCAAACGCCAACGCCGCAGCGCCGACGCCATGCACAACCAGCGCAAACACCACGCCGGCGGCACCGACATCAGCGGCAATGCGCCAATCGTTACGCGCTCATCATATGCCTGCGGTATCATATTGCGCCGTGTATCGTTTCCAAACACACGTCTCTATAACGTAACAGGAGATCACATGGACGCAACCGCAATTATCCTCGCTGCCGGCGAGGGCACCCGCATGAAGTCGAACCACTGCAAGGTTTCGCACAAGATCCTGGGCAAGCCCATGGTCCAGTGGATCGTCGACGCTACCATCAAGGCCGGCTGCAGCCGCGTCGTGGTCGTCATCGGCAGCCACGCCGACGAGATGCGCGCCCTGATCGACGGCGCCTACGCCAACAGCGCCACCAAGGTCGAGTGCGTCGAGCAGACCGAGCGCCTGGGCACCGGCCACGCCGTAAAGGTCGCGCTCGAGGCCTGCGGCATCACGCAAGGCCCCGTCGTCGTGCTCAACGGCGACCTGCCGCTCATCACCGCCGACACCGTCGCCAAGTTCGCACAGACCGTCGCTACCGGCGAGCTCGCCTGCACCGTCATGACCATGACCCCGCCCGACCCCTTCGGCTACGGCCGCATCAAGCTGGGCGCCGATGGTCAGATCGAGCGCATCATCGAGCAGAAGGACTGCACGCCCGAGCAGGCCGCCACGCTGCTCGAGTGCAACGCCGGCTGCTACGCCTTCGACGGCGCGCAGCTCGCCGCCCACATCAACGAGATCGGCAACGACAACGCGCAGTCCGAGTACTACCTGCCCGACATGCTCGAGATCCTCAAGGGTCACGGCCAGGCGGTCTCCATCTTCCACTGCGATGACTACCGCGACGGCCTGGGCGTCAACAGCCGCATCCAGCTCGCACAGCTCACCGCCATCGCGCGCGACCGCATCAACGAGCACTGGATGGCCGAGGGCGTCACGTTCATCGATCCCACGCAGGCCTGGATCGGCCCCGATGCCGTTATCGGCCGCGACACCGTCGTGTGGCCGCAGACGCACCTGATCGGCCACGTCACCGTGGGCGAGGAGTGCCAGCTCGGCCCCAACAGCCGCCTCACCGACACTACCGTCGCTGTCTCTTATACACATCGGACGCTGCCGACGACTTAATAGGTGTAG